>NZ_JALKFW010000187.1:50332-88396 GCF_023243055.1 Frankia sp. AgPm24
ACAACCTCGCCGGCGCCTACCAGACCGCGGGACGCCTCACCGACGCCACCAGCCTGTACGAACAGACCCTCACCGACCGCACCCGCATCCTCGGCCCCGACCACCCCAACACCCTGGCCTCCCGCCACAACCTCGCCGGCGCCTACCAAGCCGCGGGACGCCTCACCGACGCCACCAGCCTGTACGAACAGACCCTCACCGACTGCCGGCGCGTCCTTGGTTCTGACCATCCGCTGACACATACCGTCGCGGCGAATCTCGCCCGCTGCATCGGCGGCGAAGGAACCACCGCGGATGCGTAGGTGATCCTCTTTTATGGCTGGTAGCGGTAGCCCATGCCGGGTTCGGTGGTGAGGTGGCGGGGGCGGGAGGGGTCGGGTTCGAGCTTTCGGCGTAGGCGGTTGACGTAGAGGCGCAGGCTGGAGGTGTCGTCGCCGTGGCCGGGGCCCCAGACCTGGTCGAGCAGGGCCCGGGTGGAGATCAGCTTGCCGGGCTCGCGGACCAGAACCTCCAGCAGCCGCCACTCCGTCGGTGTCAGGCGCAGGGAGCCCGACGGCTCCGCTCCGCCGGGTGCCTCGTCCACAAGGACGGTGGCGGTTTTGGTGGTGAAGTCGATGCGGTGGTGGCCGAGGGTGATGATGGGGGCGGTTTCGGTGGGGGTGGCGCGGCGGGTGACGGCGCGGATGCGGGCGAGCAGTTCCTCGATGGAGAACGGTTTGGTCACGTAGTCGTCGGCGCCGGCGTCCAGTGCGGCGATCTTGTCGGGGCCGGAGGTGCGGCCGGAGAGAACGATGATGGGGACGCGGGTCCAGCCGCGCAGGCCGCGGATGACGTCGACGCCGTCCAGGTCGGGCAGGCCGAGGTCGAGGACGACCAGGTCGGGCGGGTGGCCGGCGGCCTCGGCGAGCGCCTGGGCGCCCCCGGTGGCGGCGCGGACCTCGTGGCCGCGGCTGCGCAGGTTGATCCGCAGGGCGCGTAGCAGCTGCGGTTCGTCCTCGACGAGCAGAATCCGGGTCACCCGCGTCCCCTCCGTCCCGTTTCTACCGCTGCTTCTACTGCCGCGCCGGGGTGAGCGCGTCGAGTGCTCGGTTGAGGTTCAGCACGTTCACGGCCGGTTCGCCGAGGAAGCCGAGGGCCCGGCCGGTGGTGTGCGCGGCCACCAGGGACCGGACCCGCGCTGCGGGCAGCCCTCGGGTGCGGGCGACCCGAGCGATCTGCAGATCAGCGTAGGCGGTGCTGATCTGCGGGTCGAGGCCGCTGCCGGAGGCGGTCACCGCGTCGGCGGGCACGGCGGGACGCGCCGGGGCGTCGCCGCGGACGAGCACCTGCCGGCCGGCGGCGACATCATCGCCGAGTGTGCGGCAGCTGACCGGCGTGCCGTCGTAGGTGGTGAGGAACGGCTTCGCGGGGCACAGTTCGTCCACGCTGATCACCCGGGTGATCGGGCCGGTGTAGCCGGGGCCGGCGTGGTAGACGGCGAGGACCGCGCCGACGCCGCCGGCGGTGCAGTAGGGGCGGCGGCCGTCGACGCCGTCGAACGCGCCGATGTCGTGGCTGCGGGCGCAGACCTGGGTGAGCAGGCTCTGTCGGGTCTCGTCGGCGTCGCGGGTGGCCGGGTCGTCGAAGGTGTCGACGACATCCTCGGGGCCGAGGTTCGACGCCGAGGTGGACGTCGGGTCATAGCCGTCGCCGGCGGCCGACGGGCGGGACTGGAAATACCGCGGGATCGGGTTGCCGTCACCGTCGGTGAACGACTGGCCGATCAGCGCCGAGCCGACCGTGCGACCGCGGGCGTCGGTGACCAGCGAACCGTCCGCCCGGTCATGCAGGCCGGGCAGCTGGGCGACCGCCAGCAGCGCCAGCGGATACGCCAGGCCACAGACGACGGTGAACACCAGCAGGATGCGCAGGGCGGCCAGGTGACTACGGGCCCAGCCGGGAAGTCGCGCGAACATGGGTCAGCCCACCCCCGGGACGAACTGGATCAGCAGGTCGATGAGTTTGATGCCGACGAACGGCGCGACGATGCCACCGAGGCCGTAGCGGGTCAGGTTCCGCGACAGCAGCGCACTGGCACTGCTCGGGACGTAACGCACCCCGCGCAACGCCAGCGGAATCAGCGCGACGATGACCAGCGCGTTGAAGATGACCGCGGACAGGATCGCCGACTCCGGTGTGGCCAGCCGCATGACGTTGAGCCGGTCCAGGCCGCCGTACACCCCGGCGAACAGCGCCGGAATGATCGCGAAGTACTTCGCCACGTCATTGGCGATGGAGAACGTGGTCAGTGCGCCGCGGGTGATGAGCAGCTGCTTGCCGATCTCGACGATCTCGATCAGCTTCGTCGGGTCGCTGTCGAGGTCGACCATGTTGCCGGCCTCCTTCGCCGCGGACGTCCCCGTGTTCATCGCGACGCCGACGTCGGCCTGGGCGAGCGCCGGGGCATCGTTCGTGCCGTCCCCGGTCATCGCGACGAGCGTGCCGTTCGCCTGCTCGGCGCGGATGAGCGCCAGCTTGTCCTCGGGGGTGGCCTCGGCGAGGAAGTCGTCGACGCCCGCCTCCTCGGCGATGGCCTTCGCGGTCAGCGGATTGTCACCGGTGATCATGACGGTGCGGATGCCCATCCGGCGCATCTCGTCGAACCGCTCGCGCATCCCGGTCTTGACCACATCCGAGAGCTGGATGACCCCCAGCACCCGCCCCTGCCCGACGCTGGACGGGCCTGAGCTGGACGGGCCTGAGCTGGACGGGCTGGCGGCGGTCGGGGCGTTCGGGAGCGCGTCCGAGGTCGTGATCTCGGCGACGACCAGGGGGGTGCCGCCGGCGGCGGAGACGCGGTCGACGATCTCGGCGAGCTCGTCCGGCACCGCCCCGCCGGCCGCGCGCACCCAGGCCACGACCGCGCTCGCCGCACCCTTGCGGATCTGCCGGCGCCGCCCAGCACCCTCCGACCCGGCCGGGCCGTCCGAACCCGTCAGGCCGTCCGGGCTGGTGGAGCTGTCCGGGGGGACGGGGGAGGTGATCTCGGTGAGGTCGACGCCGGACATTCTGGTCTGGGCGGTGAAGGGGACGAAGGTGGCGGTGCGCAGCTCGCCGGGGGCGCGTTCACGCAGGCCGTGATGTTCCTTGGCGAAAACGACGACCGAGCGGCCCTCGGGGGTCTCGTCCGCCAGGGACGACAGTTGGGCCGCATCCGCGAGCATCAGTGGGTCGATCCCGCCGACGGGCAGGAACGCCCGGGCCTGGCGGTTACCGAAGGTGATGGTGCCGGTCTTGTCGAGCAGCAGGGTGCCGACGTCGCCGGCGGCCTCGACGGCCCGGCCGCTCATCGCCAGGACGTTGCGTTGGACGAGGCGGTCCATGCCGGCGATGCCGATCGCCGAGAGCAGCGCGCCGATCGTCGTCGGGATCAGGCAGACGACCAGCGAGACCAGCACGATGCCGGTGATGCCGTGGCCGGTGAGGGTCGCCGAGTCGGGCAGGGCGGGTTGCAGGTTCCTGGTGTAGGCGGCGAGCGGCTGCAAGGTGGCGACGGCCAGCAGGAAGATCACGGTCAGCGCCGCGAGCAGGATGTTCAGTGCGATCTCGTTGGGGGTGCGGCGGCGGTCGGCGCCCTCCACCAGGGCGATCATCCGGTCGATGAAGCTCTCCCCGGGCTGCTGGGTGATCCGCACGACGATCCGGTCGGAGAGCACCCGCGTCCCGCCGGTGACCGAACTGCGGTCGCCGCCGGACTCGCGGATCACCGGTGCCGACTCGCCGGTGATCGCCGACTCGTCGACGCTGGCGATGCCCTCGACGACGTCGCCGTCGCCGGGAACGTTCTCCCCCGCGACCACGACGACGAGATCACCGCGGGCCAACTGCGGTGCCGGGACGTCCGCCGTGGTGACCGTCTCGGGTGGGTCGCCGGGAGACCAGTCGGACGCGGTGAGCCGGTGGGCGACCGTGTCACCGCGGGTGCGGCGCAGCGCCGCGGCCTGGGCTTTGCCGCGTCCTTCGGCGACCGCTTCGGCGAGGTTGGCGAACACGACGGTCAGCCACAGCCAGCCGGTGATCAGCCAGCCGAACACCGACGGGTCCGCGACGGCCAGCACGGTGGTGTACGCGGCGCCGACCTCGACGATGAACATGACCGGGTTGTGCCACAGGGTGCGCGGGTCGAGCTTGCGCAGCGCGTCGGGCAGGCCACGGGCCAGCTGACGCGGGTCGAGGACACCGCCGCCGACCCGCCGCGGGCCGCTCGGCCCCTCATGGCCCGCGGCGCCTTCGTGGCCGGCGACGGTCAGGGTGGTACTCACGCGTGCATTCCTTCCGCGAGCGGGCCGAGCGCGAGGGCCGGGAAGAACGTCAGCGCGACGAGGATCACGGCGGTGCCGGCGAGCATGCCGGCGAACTGTGGCCGGTGGGTGGGCAGCGTTCCGGCGGTGGCCGGCAGCGGCTGCTGACGGGCGAACGAACCGGCCATGGCGAGGACGAACAGCATCGGCAGCAGCCGACCGAGAAGCATCACCAGACCCAGCGCGGTGTTGTACCAGGTGGTGTTCACCGAGATCCCGGCGAACGCCGAGCCGTTGTTGTTCGCCGCCGACGTGAACGCGTACAGCACCTCGGAAAGCCCATGGGCCCCGGAGTTCAGCATCGAGGCACGTTCACCCGGCAGTCCCATGGCGATTCCGGTACCGAGCAGTGCGATGGCCGGGGTGATGAGGAAGTACATCGCGGCGAACCGGATCTCCCTCGACCCGATGCGTTTACCCAGATACTCCGGGGTGCGTCCGATCATCAGCCCGGCGACGAACACGGTGATGACGGCGAGGACCAGCATGCCGTAGAGGCCGGAACCGGTCCCGCCGGGGGCGATCTCGCCGAGCATCATGTTGAACAGCAGCGTGGCGCCGCCGAGGCTGGTGTAGGAGTCGTGGAAGGAGTTGACCGCGCCGGTCGACGTGAGGGTCGTGGCCGTGGCGAACAGCGACGAGTTCGGCACCCCGAACCGCGTTTCGGTCCCCTCGGTGGCGGCTCCGACCGCGGTCGGCACCGTGCCGTGGTGGACGGCCTGGAACGCCGCGCCGGCGGTCAGGCTGCCGATCGCGAGCACCGCCATCACCGAGACGATCACGAGGCCCTGGCGGCGGTCACCGACCATCCGGCCGAAGGTGCGCGGCAGGGAGAAGGGGAGCACGAGCAGCAGATAGATCTCGAACAGGTTCGTCCACGAGGTGGGGTTCTCGAAGGGATGCGCGGAGTTGACGTTGTAGAAGCCGCCGCCGTTGGTGCCGAGCTCCTTGATCGCCTCCTGGCTGGCGACCGGCCCACCGGTGATCGCCTGGTGGCCGCCGGTGAGGGTGTCGACGAGCCGGACGCCGTGCAGGTTCTGGATCGCCCCGCCGGCGATGAGCACCAGGGCCGCGAGCACACCGATCGGCAGCAGCAGCCGGATGACCGTGCGGGTCAGGTCGACCCAGAAGTTCCCGAGCTCCTCGCCGGCGTCCAGCGCGTTGTCGCGGCTGCCGGCGCCGGGCGCGACCGGCGCACGGCGATGGGCCAGGCCGCGCACGACCGCGATCGCCACCGAGATGCCGACCGCCGCGGACACGAAGTTCTGCACCGCCAGGCCCGCCATCTGCACCAGATGGCCCATCGTCGACTCGCCCGAGTACGCCTGCCAGTTCGTGTTCGTCATGAAGCTGACCGCGGTGTTCCAGGCCAACGGCGGCGCCACACCAGCGAAACCGAGACTGCCCGGCAGATGTGCCTGAACCCGCTCCAACAGATACAGCAGCAGCACGCTGACCAGTGAGAACGCCAGCACGCTACGGGCGTACACCCCCCAGCGCTGCCCCGCGTCCGGATTGACACCGGTCAGCCGGTAGATGACCCGTTCGACGCGCAGATGCCGCCGATCGGTGTACACCCGGTACATGTGGTCGCCCAGCGGGCGGTAGCCCACGCACAGCAGCGCGACCAGCAGTGCGACGGCGAGCACTCCGGCGACGTTCGTCGACATCAGAACCGTTCCGGAAAAACCAGTGCGGCCAGCACGAATATTCCCAGCCCGATCGACAGCACCAGGCCGGCTATGTTCTCCGCGTTCACAGTTTTTCCACTCCGCGACAGACAAGCGCCAGCAGCGCGAAACATCCCAGCGTCAGCAGGACGTATATGACGTCTTGCATCCTTCGCCTCCTCCACCCCGACGTACCGCCCTGGTACAGAGCCCACGACCAGCGATCCCAGTAAAGCGCCAGGAAAGTCGGAAAAGAAGCCCTGTCACAGGCTTATAACAGCCACCCCGGGTATTCTCACGCGCC
Organism: Frankia sp. AgPm24; assembly: GCF_023243055.1. Lineage (NCBI taxonomy): Bacteria > Bacillati > Actinomycetota > Actinomycetes > Frankiales > Frankiaceae > Frankia > Frankia sp. AgPm24. Next base: position 56,647 of record NZ_JALKFW010000187.1, read on the forward strand.
GCTAACATCGAATGGAGAGGCCGACCACTACGGCGGTTCCGCTGGTTCCCACGCAGCCCGGACAGGTGCAGGATGGGCGGTGTGGGACGGGGAACTCTGCGGATCTACCTGGGCGCCGCACCCGGGGTCGGAAAAACCTATGCCGCCCTCGACGAGGCCCGTCGGCGCCTCGACCGGGGCACCGACGTCGTCATCGGCCTGGTCGAGACGCATGGCCGCCGGCACACCGCCGCCATGGTCGACGCGGCCGTGCTCGCGGGGATGGCGGTGGTTCCGCGCCGGTCCGTCGAGCACCGCGGCGCGTCGTTCACCGAGCTCGATCTCGACGCGGTGCTGGCCCGCGCGCCGAAGGTCGCCGTCGTCGACGAGCTCGCGCACACCAACGTCCCGGGCAGCCGCAACGACAAACGGTGGCAGGACGTCCAGGAGCTGCTCGCCGCCGGCATCGACGTCATCTCCACGGTGAACGTCCAGCACCTGGAGTCCCTCAACGACGTCGTCGAGACGATCACCGGGGTGGCGCAGCGCGAGACCGTACCCGACGAGGTGGTGCGCCAGGCCGACCAGGTGGAACTGGTCGACATGGCCCCCGAGGCGCTGCGCCGGCGGATGGCGCACGGCAACATCTACACCGCCGAGCGGGTCGACGCGGCGCTGGCGAACTACTTCCGCCCCGGCAACCTCACCGCGCTGCGCGAACTCGCCCTGCTCTGGCTCGCCGGCAAGGTCGACGACCAGCTCGACCGTTACCGCGCCGAGCATCGCATCGCCGGCGTGTGGGAGACCCGCGAACGGGTGGTCGTGGCACTCACCGGCGGCCCCGAAGGCGACACGCTGATCCGCCGCGCCGCCAGGATCGCCGCCCGGGCCAGGGGCGCGGACCTGCTCGCCGTCCACGTCGCCCGCTCCGACGGACTCACCGGCGCCGACCCCGGCGCGCTCGGCGGCCAACGCCGGCTCGTCGAGAGCCTCGGCGGCACCTTCCACCAGGTCGTCGGCGAGGACGTGCCCGCCGCGCTGCTCGACTTCGCCCGGGCGTCCAACGCCACCCAGCTCGTCCTCGGGGCGAGCCGCCGCGGCCGCCTCGCCCGCATCCTGCACCCCGGCATCGGGGTGACCACGACGAACCTGTCCGGCCCGATCGACGTCCACATGGTCACCCACGCGGAGGTCGGCGGCACCGGCTTCCGGCTTCCCCGGGCCCGCCGCGGCCTGGACCCACGCCGCCGGCTCCTCGCCATGGTGCTGACAGTCGCGTTGCTGCCGGCGCTGACGGCGCTGCTCGTCCAGGGCCGGGACAGCGTCGACCTGTCCCTCGACATCCTCGGCTATCTGATCATCGTGGTGGCGATGTCGATCGTCGGCGGGTTCCTGCCGGCACTGCTGTGCGCGCTGGCCAGCGGGCTGCTGTTGAACTACTACTTCGTGCCGCCGCTGCACCGGTGGACCATCGCCGACGGCAACGACGCCCTCGCCATCGCCGGCTTCGTCCTGGTCGCTGCCATGGTCAGCCGGGTCGTCGACACCTCCGCCCACCGCTACGCCCAGGCCGTGCGCGCCTCCGCCGAGGCCGCGACCCTCTCCGTGCTCGCCGGCAGCGTCCTACGCGGCGAGGACGCCCTGCCCGCCCTGCTCGAACGCGCCCGCGAGACCTTCGCCATGACCTCCGCGACCCTGCTCGAACGCCTCCCCACCGACACCCCCGACCGGGACGGCTGGCGGACGGTGCTGTCAGTGGGACCGGACGCGTGCACCCGTCCGGGGCAGGGCGCGGTGGACGTCCCGATCGGCGATGATCTGGCGCTGGTGCTCACCGGCCGGCCGCTGCCCGCCTCCGACCGGCGCATCCTCACCGCGTTCGCCGCCCAGGCCGCCGTCGCCCTCGAACGGCGCCGCCTCGCCGAAGCCGCGGCCCAGGCCGCCCCGATCGCCGAGGCCGACCGGGTCCGCACCGCCCTGCTCGCCGCCGTCAGCCACGACCTGCGCACCCCGCTGGCCGCGGCGAAGGCGTCCGTCACCGGCCTGCGCGGCGGCAGTGACCTGCTGGCACCGGACGAACGCGACGAACTGCTCGCCACCGCGGACGAGTCGCTCGACCGCCTCACCCGCCTGGTCGAGAACCTGCTGGACCTCTCCCGCCTCCAGGCCGGGGCGCTGAGCGTCTTCCCCCGCCCGATCGGACTGGACGACGTCATCCCGCACGCCCTGGCCGAACTCGGACCCCCCGCCCGGGCCATCCCCATCCGTCTGCCGGACGACCTGCCCACCGTGGACGCCGACCCCGCCCTGCTGGAACGGGTCCTGGTGAACCTGGCCGCCAACGCCCTGCGCCACTCCCCCGAAGGCCGCCCACCGACCATCACCGCCAGCCACCTCGCCGGCCGCGTCGAACTCCGCGTGGTCGATCACGGCCCCGGCATCCCCGCCGACGCCCGCGAGCAGGTCTTCCGCCCGTTCCAACGCCTCGGCGACCGCGACAACACCACCGGCGTCGGCCTGGGCCTGGCCCTGGCCCGCGGCCTCACCGAAGCCATGCACGGCACCCTCACCCCCGAGGACACCCCCGCCGGCGGCCTCACCATGGTCATCAGCCTCCCGGCGTCCGCACCACCACAGCCATTCGACAATCTGGACTGACCTCGACACACGCTCACCGCCAACCCCGCCAACCCCGCCAACCCCGCCAACCCCGCCAACCCCGCCAACCCCGCCGACCCGTGGACGGGCGCGGCAGCGCCCTTCATCGACCAGAGTCACGGCCTGCAACGGTGCGATCGGGGGTCGCGAGTGTGCAGGATGCACAAGGGTCGCCGTGGGGGTATTCATGTCCGATATGCCCCCCACGACGACCCGTGTAGGTGGATCTTGCCAGCGGATCCGCTGCGGGGCGTAGCGGTGGTGGGGTTCGGGATTCCCGCTGGGTGGGGTGTGGGGTGCTGGTCGGCTGCCGTGACCGGGTGTAGCGACGTGGCCCGTGGGGGTTTGTTGGGTGGCCAGGGTGGGTATCGCCATTTATTCTTGGTCTCCAATGACTGTTGTCACGGATACCCTCACGTCCCCCCGTTCCCTGACGCCCTCCGTTCCGCGGGGCCGGCAGCGGCATGTGCCGACGTCCGCGGCGCCGCTGATCGTCCGCACGCCGCAGCACCTCGCCGGGCTGGTCACGGCGTTCGCGGTCCTGGCCGTCACTGTCTACTGGGCCAACGATGTGCTCGTCCGGTTGGTGGATCATCCGATCGAGTCGTGGGTCATCGACCAGCGCACCCCGACGATGGATCACATCGTCCGGCGGATCTCGTTCCTCGGCAGCTCGCAGGTGGTCTACACCCTCGGGCCGCTGCTCGGGCTCATCGCCCTGGCCCGGTGCCGGGTGGCGGGTGCGACGATCCTCGCGGTCACGGCGCTGCGGCCGCTGGTCGAGTTCACCGGCAAGCTGGTCGTCGGGCGGCCCCGGCCGAACATCGACCGGATGGTCAACGGCGTCGGCTACTCGTTCCCGTGCGGGCATGTGATGGCCGCGGCGGCGCTGTGGGGCATGGTTCCGCTGGTCGTCTCGCTGTACGTGTCGTCCCGGCGGGTCTGGCGGATCTGCGCCATCGCCTCGGTCGCGATGATCGTGGCGATCGGCTCGACCCGGGTGTACCTCGGCGTGCACTGGCCCAGCGACGTCGTCGCCGGGGTGCTCGCCGACCTGGTACTGCTCACCGTGCTGGACCGCGCGTTCCACCGCCTACATGACCGGCGTCACTGCCGGATATCTCATTCTTAACACGATCTGAACAGCACACCGCTGGGTATCGTCGCCTTCGTCCGGACCCGTCGTTTCTGGGGGCGAGATGCCAGATCAGAACGCCACCACCCTGGTCCCGGGGACGCCGAACGACGCCACCGGCGGCGTCGCGAACGGCGCCACCGGCGGGCCGGACGAGGCCGAATCCCCCGGCGACCAGCTGGTCGTGCGCCTCTCGGAGGCGGCGGCGAGTGACGTGGCGCTGGTCGGGGCGAAGGCCGCCAACCTCGCGGTGGCCGCCCGCGCCGGGCTGCCGATCATCCCCGGGTTCGTCGTCACCACCCTCGCGACCGACCCGGGCCGTCCCGGCGGGCTGCCGGCGACCGACGGCGGCGGCGTGCTGTACGACCGCTGGCGGGAGCTGACCGACGGCGGTGAGCGGCCGCTCGCGGTGCGGTCGTCCTCGGTGGCGGAGGACTCGGCGTCCTCGTCCTACGCCGGTCAGTTCCTCTCGGTTCTGCATGTCACCGGTTGGGCGGCGTTCGTCGACGCCGTCGGCAGGGTCGTGGCGTCCGCGGCGGAGGTCGGCGGCTCGCAGGAGCCGATGCCGATCGCGGTGCTGGTGCAGCCGATGGCGCAGGCCCGCCTCGGCGGGGTGATGTTCGGGCTGGACCCGCTGACCGGGAATCCCAAGCGGATCCTGGTGTCGATGACCGACGGGCTGCCCGAGGTGATCGTCAGCGGCCAGGTCACCGGCACGACGGTCCTGCTGAGCCGCCGCGGCCGGCTGACCTCGGTGGACGGCGCGATCCCGGCCACGGTGCACGCCCACCAGCGCCGCCAGCTCGCCCGCCTCGCCCGGCGCACGGCGAAGGTGTTCGGCGCCCCGCAGGACATGGAATGGCTGATCGAGCCGAACGGCGTGCTGCGGCTGCTGCAGAGCCGGCCGATCACCGCCGCGGTGCCGGTCGCGCACGGCCGGGTCTTCGGGCCGGGTCCGGTCGCCGAGACGTTCCCCGAACCGCTGTCGCGCCTCGAACTCGACCTGTGGCTGGCGCCGCTGGAGGACGGGATCCGCGAGGCACTGCGGCTGTCCGGTGCGGCCGGCGGGGCGGCGCTGCGCCGCCGGTTCGTCATCGACGTGCAGGGGCGGGTCGCCGTCGACCTCGAAGCCCTCGGCGTGATCAAGTCGAAGCGGTGGTGGAGTCCGATCGACCCGCGGCCGGGATTTCGCCGGTTGCGCGCGGCCTGGCGGCTCGGGCGGCTACGCGCGGCGTTCCCCGCGATCGTCGCGGACCTCGCCGAGGAGATCGACGCCGACCTGCGCGCCGTCCCCGACCTCGCCACCCTGGCCGACGCCCAGCTGCACCTGTTGTTCGTCAACGCGGCCATCACCCTGCGCGGTATCCACGCCCACGAGGTCCTCGCCGGCTTCTTCCTGGACGCCCGGGCCAGCGCCACCACCGGTGCCGCCGTGGCCCTGGCCGCCGTCTCGCACGCCCGCGACGACGGCCTGACCGACGTGGAGATCATCGCCCGCCACCCCGAGGCGCTGGCGCTGATCCCACCGTCCATCGGCGTACCGGCACCGCTGCCGCCCACCCCCGCCTATGTGCGGGCGCCCAGCGGCATCGGCGACGACCCGATCGCCGTGGCCCGGGAGGCCATGCGGCTACGGGCCCGCTGGCTGCACGAGGTGACCGCCCGCGCCGCGATGGAACTCGGCCGACGCCTCGTGCGCCACGGCCAGCTGCACCATCCCTCCGACGTCCGCCATCTCACCCTCACCCAGCTGCGCGACCTGACGGCATCCCACGCGATCGCCGCCGGCGCATCCGGCGGGACGGCGGGGACGGGCTCGTCGGGTGCGACCCTGCCCGCGGCGTTCCGGCTCTCCTCCGATGGCCAGGTCGTGGCGGCCCGGGCGGCGGCCGGTGCGACCCAGGGCGTCAGCCCCGGACGTGCCCGTGGCCTGGTCACCCACGATCCCGCGGCCTCCGCCGGACGGGTCCTCGTCGTGGAGACCCTCGACCCGGCGCTCGCCGGCGCGCTGCCCGACCTCGCGGCACTCATCTCCGTCACCGGTAGTCCCCTGAGTCACCTCGCGATCCTCGCCCGCGAGAACGGCATCCCCGCCGTCATCGGCGTTCCCGACGCCAGAGCCTCCTTCCCCGACGGTGACGAGGTCCTGGTCGACGGCAGCACCGGCGAGATCACCCATTTCAACGGGGACGGGGACGACGACGAGGACGGCGAGAACCGCGGCGTGAGCACGACCGCCGCGTCGACGGATCACAGTGAGGCGGTGGGCGGATGAGACGGGGCCTGGTTACCGGAATCGGCGCGATCACGCTGCTCGGCGCCGGTGCGTACTTCTTCGTCTACCTGTACCGGTGGGAGTGGAACCGGGCCCTGATCAGCGGTGGAATCTTCATCGCCGTCGAGATGATGCTGATCGCGGTCACCCTGTTGAACCGGATCAGCCGGCTCACCTCCCAGGTGAACAGCGATTCCGACCGACGCCACCGCATCGAGACGCGGTTGCGTGAAGCGCCCGCTCCCCGCAGCGCCGTGTTCGACTGGATGCGCGCGGACGGATCGTCCGCGCCGGTGTTCATCCCGATCCTGATGGGCGCGGGCCTGCTGCTGTCCGGACTCGCCTGGGTGGTCGAACGCCTCGCCCGCGCCACCGCCGGTGGCACCGCCGATGCCGGCGTGGCCGCGACCATGGCCCGGCTGGGCCCCCCGCCCGGTGGTCTGCTCGACACCTCCCTCGACCCCCTGCGCCTGCTCCGCCAGCCCTCGAGCCCCCGATGACCGCGACGGCAACAGCCACGGCAACAGCCACGGCGGGACGGCCATGACCGCCGGACGGTCGGTGATCGTGCTGGTCGTCGCGGCGGTAGCCGTCCTGTTCGGTGTGCAGCTTCTGCAGGAAGCGACCGAGTACCACGGCGGCGCCGGTCAGCACGACCGCACCACGGTCGTCTTCACCGTCAGCGAGCGCGGCAACCGGCACGGGGACACCTTCGCCGCCGGCGCCCTGTGGCACACCTGCATCGCCACCATCGGCTGGGACGACCAGGAGGACCCCACCCCCCAGGACAACCGCCCTCCCCGCACCTACCAGGCGGTCCTGCACCCGTCGCTGCCCGCGGACACCCGCCGCCGCCTACGCGGCTGCCTCGAGGATCTGGTTCTCAGCCACATCCAGGGCACGGTCATCAGCATGGACTCCGGGCCCGCCTGACCACCCCCTGCCGACCGCCACACCCACACGTCAACGCCGGCGGACCCGACGGCGCCGCGCCCTGTCATGCAGGTGAATGCCGGTCACGCCCTTCCCGCACGTCGGCGACCGGAGCACCGGGCCACGGTCCGATGCCGAGGGTTGAACGGTCGCATGCCGAGGGTTGTCAGGTATACGGAGGCCGTAACTTCCCAACAACCCTCGGCATCCCATGATCTCGACCGCGAGCCGCGGGCCACCGGAGCCGCGGGCCACCGGAGCCGCGGAGGCCAGAACCCGCGGCGGCGCTACTTGGCCGCGACCGGCTGCTCGATGGGTGGGGACGCCGACCGGCCATCGGCGAAGGCCTCGCCGCCCGAGGCATCCGAGGCGTCCGACGTGGTGCTGGCGGACGGACCGCCGCTGGAGGACGGGCCGCCGCCGCCGGCAGTGGCGGAGGCGGGGGCGGGGGCGGTGACGGGTCGGCCGGGGAGGAAGAGGCTGGCGATCAGGCCGACGACGGTCAGCGCGACGATCCACCAGAAGGTGGCGCCGAACGCCTCGCCGACCTGGTCCGCGATCGGCCCGGGCAGTTTCACCCCGGCGGACTCGGCGAGCGCCGCCCCACCGGCCGCACCCGGCACCCGGTGGGCGATGGCGTGCTGCAGCTCGACGGCGACGAGCGCGGTGGCCAACGACCCGCCGACCCGCTGCACGATGTTCAGCGTGGTGGTCGCCCGCGGCACCGCCGACGGTTCGAGAGTGGCGTAGGCGGCGGCCATGGCGGGCATCATCGTCGCGCCGAACCCGAGGCCGCGCACGAACAGCGCGCTGGTCAGCAGGGCGATGTTGGTGTGCCCGTCGACCTGGGTGAACGCCAGCGTGCCAAGCAGCGACAGGGCCATACCGACCGGGACGACCGCCCGCGGGCCGCGCCGGTCGGCGACCCGCCCCGAGATCGCCATGGCGATCATGGCGCCCAGGCCCTGCGGGGCCAGCAGCAGGCCGGCGGCGCTGGCGCTCTCCCCACGGGCGACCTGCCAGTACAGCGGGAGCAGGAACAACGCGCCGAACAGCAGCGCGCCGATGACGAACGTGGCGATGCTCGCGACGGTGAACGTGCGGTTGCGGAACAGTCGCAGGTCGAGCAGGGCGTTGTCGTGGCGCAGCGCATGCACGACGAAGCCGACCAGCAGCACCAGCCCGACAGCGATACTGACCTGCACCTTGGCCGCGCCGAAGCCGCCACCGTTACCCGCCTCGGACAGGCCGTAGACGAGCGCGGCCAGCCCCGGTGAGATGAGCGCGAGGCCCGGCACATCCAGCCGGTGACTCGCGGAACCGCGGTCGCCGCGCGGCAGCACCCGCCAGGCGAGGAACAACGCGACCGCACCGATCGGCACGTTCACGTAGAAGATCCAGCGCCAGCTCAGGTGATCGACGATCAGGCCGCCGACGACCGGCCCGAGCACGGGTGCGATCAGCGTCGGCACACCGACGATGCTCATCACCCTGTTCATCCGCTTCGGGCCGGCCGCCTGGGCGAGCAGCGTCATACAGATCGGCATGATCATGCCGCCGCCGATGCCCTGCAGGATCCGGAAGGCGATCAGGGCCTGGGCCGACCAGGCCACCCCGCACAGGACGCTGCCGAGCACGAACAGTGACAGCGAGATGTTCCACATCCGCACCGCGCCGAAGCGCTGCACCGACCAGCCGGCCAGCGGGATCACGACGGCCAGGGCCAGCAGGTAGCCGGTGGTGACCCAGGAGATGGCGGACAGCGAGGTGTCGAACTCGTTGCCAAGCGCATGGATGGCCACCGACACGATCGTCGTGTCGAGAATGACCATGATCGCGCCGAGCATGACGGTGGCGGCCAGGCGGATCAGCGCCGGATCGAGCTTGGCGTCATCGGTGGCGCCAGGGTCGGACGGCGCGGTGGGTCGCGGTGCGGTGGCCTGCGGTGCGGTGGCCTGCGGTGCTGCGACCTGGGGTGTTGTGGCTCGCGGCTCGGGCGCCGGTGGCTCGCTGGCCGGTGGCGAGGCCGCGTTCGGCTGGTCGGACACGTGGATCTCCCTGGCGAGAGGGGTGGCTGCCGAGCAGGGGCAGGCGGGACAACCGGGACGACTGGGGCACCGTGGCGCCGCCCCAGCATCAGGCATTCATTGAGTTGAGTCAAATATATTGTGTTCTCAATAGTATGAGCAGGCGATGTACCGTACGATCAGGTCCTGAGCCAGGCGCGCCCGGGGTCGCCTACGAGGGAGTCCGCACCGTGACAAGCCAGCACGCCGCCGTCGTGGCCAGCTCGGCCGTCCCGGCCAGCACCCAGGTGGCCCGCGAGGCGTGGCGGGCGATGTTGGCAATGACCTTCAGCGGTGAGGCGCCCAGCCGCATGAGCCTCGTCTGCCAGGAACTCGATCTCACCCCGGCGGCCCTGAAACTTCTGCTGGTGCTCTCGAACGGCCCACGCCCGATGCGTGCGCTGGTCGAGAGCTTCCGCCACGACCCGAGTTACCTGACCAGCGTCGTCGACCTGCTGGAGCGCCGCGGCGTCGCCCGCCGCGAGCCGCACCCCACCGACCGGCGCGCCAAGACCGTCACCCTCACCGACGAGGGCCAGCACGTGCTCGCCCGGGCGCAGGAGCTCCTGTCCGTCCCGCCCGCCTCCCTGCAACGGCTTTCCCCCGACGAGCAGTCCCAACTCCTGCACCTGCTGCTGCGCGTCGTCGACGGCGAACCCGGCATCCCGCAGGCCCTGCGCCCCCACCCCGTCGAAGTCGAAGCCGAAGCCGAAGCCGACGTCGAAGCCGACGTCGAAGCCGACGCCGACCCGCCGGTACTCACCCAGCACTGATCATCCGGCCCGCACCCGCCCGTCCACCCGCGCCCCCGACGCCAGCCCACCCGGCCACCCCTGGCTCCCGGTAGCGGCCTTCTGCGCCTCCCGTCCACTGTTCGGACGGGTGACCGCTACCCGGGTCGCCCCGCCCAGGGTCGCGGCCATGATTGTCCTGCCGCCACCACCACGCGCCGCAACAAGCCCCGCGGCAAGATCCGCCTACACGGGTCGCCGTGGGGGGCAAATCGGACACGAACGCCCCCACGGCGACCCCTGTGCATCCTGCACATCTGCGACCCTTGGCGGCAGCGTCACGGAGCGTGGTCATGATCGAGAATCGGCACCGTGTTACCCGAGGAAGCCAGCGGGGTCGGGTCGGGCCCGCATCGGGATGCGAACCGGAGTCAGACCCGGGCAGGCGACGGAATGCGATCGCGACAGTTTGTCCGTTCCATCCCGGTAGAAGGACCCAGATTCACCTCTGCCACCCGCCTCACTCGCGCGACGCCGGCCCGGGACGACTCCAACGGTCACCACACATAACAATATGCACTCTGCGGAATCGAATGAATACGTCGAGCCAGGACGGTGGGATGGGAAGCCGGAGCGAGAGGCCTGAGCGGGGATCCGGAGCGGGGACAGGAGGTCGGAAAGATGTGGATCAAGGGGGGTCGCTCGCCTTGAGCGAGATAAGACAAACATGCAATAGTGTTCCGCTGTAAGCCAGGGGCACCGATGCGGCTGATATCCGTCATGGTCACGGGCCGGCCAGCGCTGGTCAGAAGCCAGCCAGGGGCCGGTCGGAGGCAGCCAGCGTCCGGCCAGAAGCCGCCAGGAGCCGGACGGCGGCCGGCCGGGTCAGGCCGGACGGTCAGCGGTGCTCCTGTGCCGAGGTGGTGGTGGGTCGCCCACCGGCGCCTGCCACGCGCTCACGAGGGGACAGGTTCAGATGGCACCGAAGGACATCGGGGCGCTCACCGGCGCGGACGAGTCTCTCAACCACCAGATCGTGGACACCTTCGCCACCGTCGCCGAGTCCGATCTGGCCTGGACGGAGAAGATCTGGGGCTCTCTCGCGAGCACGGACGGGTCCCTTCAGGTCGACTTCGGGCTGGGCAAGTACCGCAACCGGGGTGTCATCGACGGGTTCGCCGGGGTGTCGCGGGGGCGTGAGCAGTGGACGGTCCGGGGCAGCCGGGAGCTGCGTTCCGCGCCGGACGAGACGACCGTCGGGCCGATCGAGTACGAGGTCCTCGACTCGCTGAAGCAGGTGCGGTTCCGACTGGCGCCCAACGACGTGCAGCCCATCTCGTTCGACCTGGTCCTCACGGGTGTGACCCCACCGTTCTTCGAGGACCGCAACCTGGTCCGCAATCGCAACTCGGGGCGCCTCGACATCAACGTCGTGCGTTATCACCAGGGTGGGCATGTTCGCGGTTCGGTGACGGTGGACGGGGAGACCGTCGAGATCGATGACGACTCGTGGTTCGGGTTCCGGGATCATTCGTGGGGTATCCGGCAGTCCGTCGGTGTGCAGCCCAGCGACCTCATCCAGAACACGGCCGCGCAGCCGGGCGCGACGGCGGGCCATGCGGCGGACCGCAGCGGGATGAAGTGGACGCCGGCCTTCCTGCGCCGTCCGGACGGCAGCTACTACGAGATGGCGGTCTTCGTGGCCCAGGGGGCGTGGGGATACGCGTCGGCCTATGTGAACGAGGCCAGCGGCGCCCAGACCCGGATCCGGGATGCCGAGGTGCACATCAGCTACGACCCGCGGACCAGGTTCGTGCGGGGCGGCGAGCTGCACCTCGTCACGGAGGCGGGTGACAGGCGGGTCATCGAGGTCGAGGCGCTCGGTGAGTCCGGTTTCTTCCTGAAGACCGGCGGCTACGGGTCCTGGGGCAGCCACATCCACGGTTCCTGGATGGGCCCGTTGCACCTCGAAGGCGATTACATCGACGACTGCTGGTTCGGCAAGCACGCGCGTGAGCTCGGGCAGCTGCGTGACACACCGATCCGGGTCCGTGAAGGGGACGCAGTGGGGTACGGAATCATGGAAAGCATCGTCCACGGTGTCTGGCCGGAACTCGGTCTGACCGCGGAGACCGACTACCGCGCGTCCTACTCGGCATGACCACCGTCGCCGCCGACCGGCGGACCAACATCAACGTGCTGGATCCCGAGTTCTACGTGGATCCGTGGGAGTCCTACCGCTGGCTGCGTGACGAGGCGCCGGTGTTCTGGGATTCGGTGCAGCGGCTCTGGGTGTTCTCCCGTTTCGCCGACGTGATGGCCGCGGAGAAGAACGACGTCCTGTATTCGTCGTTCAACGGCTCGCGGCCGCATATCGACCAGCGCCTCGACGAGTCCATGATCAACCTGGACGAGCCGGAGCATCACGCGGCGCGGGTCCTGGTCGCGCCGCAGTTCGCGCCGCGGGCGATGCGCAACCACGAGCAGCAGGTCCGCGACGTGGTCACCGAGATCCTCGACGCGGTGACGCCGCTGGGTGAGTGCGAGGCGATCGAGGCGATCGCGTCCCGACTGCCGGCCATCATGATCGGCGACCTGTTGGGCTACCCGCGCTCGGACTGGGAGAAGGTCCGGCTCTGGTCGGAGCAGATCATGCTGCTGGCGGGGCAGACCTCGCCGACCGGGCCGCCGCACACCGCCCATCCGGAGATCCCGGGGCTCCTGCGCGACTTCAGCGAGGCGACCACCGAGCTGATCAACCAGCGCCGGGTCGAGCCGAAGGACGACCTGCTCTCGCTGTGGGCCCACCGGCAGGGCTGGACCACCAAGCGGGTGCTGGAGGAGACACTGCTGCTGCTCGACGGCGGCGCCGAGACGACCCGGACCGTCATCGGCTCGATGATCCGCGAGCTGGCGCTGAACCCGGCGCAGCGCGATCTGCTGCGGGCCAGGCCCGAACTGCTCTCGTCCAAGGCGACCGAGGAGTTCATCCGGTGGGTGTCGCCGGTGCTGAACATGAGCCGCACCGCCACCGAGGACCACGAGCTGCACGGCCAGCAGATCAGGGCCGGCGACGAGATCCTGCTGCTCTACCCGGCGGCGAACCGCGACCCGCGGGCGTTCACCGACCCCGACACCCTGGACGTCTCCCGTACCTCGCTGCGGCATCTGGCGTTCGGGTTCGGCACCCACGTCTGCCTGGGGGCGAACCTCGCCCGGCTGGAGATCCGGGTGATGTTCGAGGAGCTGCTGCGCCGCATCCCGGAGTGGGAACTCGTCGACCCGACCGAGCCGAAGATCATGCCGGCGACGTTCACCCGCGCCTACGACCGCGTCCGCATCCGTTTCACCCCGAGCTGACCGGTTCGTGTCCACCACCATCGGCCGCGACCACAGCGAATCGAGTGCCCTGATGGCAGACCCGAGAGTCCCGGAGACGTTGGTGTTATGGCTGCGCGAGCAGCTGTCACCCGACGCCGGGCTACAGGTCGAGTACGCCGGCCCGGCCGGCCTGGTCGGCTACTCCGCCGAGCTGCTCATGCTGACCCTGACCTGGCAGGCGGACGGCGCCACGCACCGCAGGGACGTGGTGATCCGGCTCTGCCCGCCGTCCCCGGGTCTGCTCGAGCCTTATGACATGGCCCGACAGGTCGCCGTCCTGCGGGGTCTGGAGCACACCGACGTCCGAAGCCCGAAGGTGCTCTGGTTCGAGGAGACCGGCAAGGTACTCGGCCGGCCACTCTACGTGATGGAACGTCTCGGCGGCCGCGCCTACGAGGGGACCGTCCCCGAGGAGATCGCGGGGAACCCGGCGCTGGTGCGGCGGATGTCCGAGGGCCTCGTCGAACAGCTCGCCGCGATCCACCAGGTCGACATCGACGCCACCGGCCTCGCCGCCCTCGGTGACGGCCGGACGTATCTCAGCGACCAGCTCGACCACTGGACGTCCGAGATGCACCGCGTCCAGCGGGCGCCCCTGCCGGGCCTCGAGCGGCTGCTCGCCGAGCTGCGCGCCCAGCAACCCACCCGCTCCGAGCGGATCTGCCTGCTGCACGGCGACGCCAAACCCGGCAACGTCGCCTACCTGGACGGCGAGGTCAGTGCCGTCTTCGACTGGGAGATGGCCGCCATCGGCGATCCGATGGCCGACCTCGGCTACCTCCAGGTCCTGTGGAACACCCGGATCTACGTCACCGCCCAGCCCGGCGCGCTGAGCTTCGACGAGGCGGTGGCGCACTACGCGTCGCTGACCGGCTATCCCGTGCACGACCTCGACTGGTACCACGCGCTCGCGTGCTACAAGACCTGCGTGATCGTCCTCGTCGCGTCGATGCTCTTCGACGCCGGCCATTCGGACGACCTCCGTTTCGTCTTCATGGCGCGCAACCTGGACGTGTTCTTCCAGCGTGCGCTGCGCCTGCTCGGCGTGGACGAGACCCTCGACGCCGGCCCCGTCCTCCCCCGGCCGGAACGCATCGCCCAGGTCGAGGCCGCCGCTGCCGCGGCCACCACCACCGCCACCACCGCTCACTAGGACCGCGGGTCGCCCCGCACCGCCGGGTGAGCCGATGGCTGCCCAAGTCGACCGAAGGAAAAGGCAATGACTGACGAGGTAACGAAGCTCTCGGTGCTGGTCACCGGCGGCGGCACCGGCATCGGCGCGGCGATCGCCCGGCGCCTGGCCCACGAGGGTGCCTGGGTGACCATCTGCGGCCGCACGGAGAAGACCCTGCTGGCCACCACCGAGGCCGTCAACGCCGAGGTCGGACGGGACGCCGTCACCTTCCACACCGCCGACGTGACCAACGAGGCCGACGTCGCCCGGGTCGTCGCCGCCGCGGCCGCCTGGCAGGGCCACCTGGACGGCGTCGTGTCCAACGCCGGCGGCGGCGGTGCGCTCGCACCCCTGCACGAGCAGGACGTCGACGCGTTCGAGGCGATCATGCGGCTGAACGTCACCAGCGCCCTGCTGCTGGCCAAGCACGCGGTCCCCTTCTTCGCCCGCGGCGGGTCCGGTTCGTTCGTCGGCATCTCCTCGATCGCCGGCCACGTCACCCACCCGTACTTCGGCGCCTACCCCGCCGCCAAGGCCGCCCTCGAGGAGCTCATCCGCAACGCCGCCGACGAGTACGGCGCCGCCGGTATCCGCTTCAACGCGATCCGCCCCGGCCTGACCTCCACCGAGCTGCTCAGCTTCATCAAGCCCGGCACCGACGTCTACGCCAGCTACGACACCAACACCCCCCTGGGCGGCTCCTCCGAGCCCGACGACATCGCCCAGCTCGTCTCCTTCCTTCTGTCCCCCCGCGCCAGCCGTATCACCGGCCAGACCGTGAACGTGGACGGCGGCCTCTCCCTGCGCCGCGGCCCCGACTTCAGCACCCGGGTCCCGTCCCACCCCATCACCCGGGAGAAGCTCGCCGCCCTGGTCACCCCGCCCACCCCGTAAGCCACTGCCCGGGCGGATGAGGTGGTTCAGGGACGCCCTGGGAGGCCGGCGCGGCCGGGGCCCGCGGGGCGGGGGGCGGGGCCGAGCAGGGTGGTCCGCAGCGCCGGACCGAGGGTGCGGACTATTTCATCAGGGCGCATCGAGGCCATCGGTTCGACCGGGACCAGATAGCGGGTGAGCAGGAGGCCGGCGACCTGGGCGACGAAGGCGCCGGCGCGCTGCTGGGCGTCGGCGCCGCCGAGGCGATCGGCCAGCCGGTCGACGAGCTGGCGGAGCAGGCCGCTGCGGAGCAGGTCGGCGAGCTCCGGATCGATGATCGCCGCGCGGACGGCCGCCATCATCGGGACGCCGGTCTCCGTGCTGTCGTAGGCGGCCAGTACGGTCAGCAGCAGGCGCTGCGGCAGCGTCTCGAGGTCGCCGTGGAGCAGGCCGGAGAGGGTGTCCGCCGGGCTGATGGCGAGCTCGAGGACGGCGGCGAACAGGCCGCTCTTCGAGCCGAAGTAGTAGCTGATCAGCGCCGCGTCGACGCCCGCGTCAGCCGCGATCGAGCGCATCGTCACCGCCTCGTAGCCCTCACGGCGAAACCGTTCCCGCGCCACCTCGAGGATCTGACCGCGCACGTCCGGACGCCCCGGCCGCCGCCCCCGCGGCGATGCGGGGGGCGGCTCGGTGGGCGGGGTCGGCGAAGAATTCATCACGGTTGAACTACGCTAGTCGCGGGGTCCACGGTCGGTCCAGGCACACCGCCACACCGCGCCGGAAGGACCCGGACCATGACCACTCCAGCCGCCTCGTCCGCCTCCACCACCTCGCTGTCACCACCGGTCGCGTCGGCGGCCTCCCTGCCACCGACGACCTCGGCCGCACCAGCGGCAGCGGGCGCACGTCCGACGAACGCACCAGCCAAGGACCGCTCGGCACCCACCGGCAGCTCGACCGGCTCGACGGACGTGGACAGCTCCCCGTCCCCGGACGGGGCGGCGGGGCGGCATGGTCGGGTGCTGGCGGTGACCTGCCTGGCGCTGGCGACCGTCGTGTCGGCGATGTCGTCGCTGAACGTGGCGCTGCCCTCGATCGCGACCGACACGCATGCCTCGCAGACCAGGCTGGCCTGGATCATCGACGCGTACAGCCTGGCGTTCGCGTCCCTGCTGCTGCCGGCGGGGGCGATCGGCGACCGGTTCGGCCGGCGGCGGGCGCTGCTGGCGGGGCTTGCGATCTTCGGTGCGGGATCGGCCGCGGCGCCGTTCACGTCCAGTGCGGGGGCGTTGATCGGGTTGCGCGGCGTGCTCGGACTCGGGGCGGCGCTGGTGATGCCGGCGACACTGTCCACGATCACCGGGACGTTCCCGCGGGAGCGGCGGGCGGCGGCGGTCGGAGTGTGGGCGGCGGTGGCCGGATCGAGCGCCATCATCGGCGTGGTCGCCTCCGGGCTGCTGCTGCAGGTGTGGTCGTGGCGGGCGGTGTTCGTGCTCGGAGCGGCGCTCGCCGCCGTCGCCATCGTCGGGACCTGGCGGTTCGTGCCGGACACCGCCGACCCGCGGCATCCGCCGATCGACGTCGTGGGCGCGGCACTGGCCGTGGCCGGGCTCGGCGTGCTGGTCTACTCGATCATCGAGGCGCCGGAGCACGGCTGGATCCGCGACACCACCCTGGGGGGTCTCGGCGTCGGGCTGGTGCTGCTGGTCGGGTTCGTGCTGTGGGAGCTGCGCACGTCCGCGCCGTTGCTGGACCCGCGGCTGTTCACCCGGCCGGCGTTCGCGGCCGGCTCCCTGTCGATCATGTTGCAGTTCTTCGCCTTCTTCGGTCTGATCTTCGTGCTGATGCAGTACCTGCAGCTGGTGCGGGGTGACAGTGCGCTGATCGCGGCCGTCAGTGTGCTGCCGATGGCGGCGGGTCTGATCCCCTCGTCCAGGCTGGCGCCGAAGGTCGCCGCGAAGGTCGGCGCCCGGGTGTGCTGCGTCGGCGGACTCCTGCTGATCACCGCCGGGCTGATCCTGCTCGCCCAGGTGGATGGCGGGAGCTCCTACCTGCTGATCGCCGGCGGCCTGTACCCGCTGGGTCTGGGCATGGGATTCGCGATGACGCCGGCGACCACCGCGATCACCGACAGTCTGCCGCCGGCGTTGCAGGGGGTCGGATCGGCTGTCAACGACCTGTCCCGCGAGCTTGGTGGTGCCCTGGGCATCGCCGTGCTGGGCAGCCTGCTGGGCTCGGCCTACCGCTCCCACCTGAGTCTGCCCGCCGCCCTGCCGACCGAACTCGCCGAGCGGGCCCGCGCGTCCTTCGGCCTGGCGGCCCATCTGCGCGAGCCGGTGCGCGGCCAGGCACAGTCCGCCTTCGTGGACGGTATGAGCATCGCCCTGCTCGGGGGCGCCGCCGTGACCGCCCTGGCCGCGGTCTGCGTCGCCGTCCTGCTCCGCCCGTCGCGCCGTTCGGCCTGACCGCGCCGGATCACCTCAGGTGATCCCGACGCGGAAGGTACTGGCAGGTTGGGCGGCGATGAATCCGGGACGGCGGCGGTGTCATACGGGTAGCACGTCCCGTCAGACACCACCGCCCGACCAGGCACCATCGATCGAAGGAGATCGACATGCGGCTCGCCCTGCACGCCTTCCTCACCCTCGACGGCGTCATGCAGGCGCCCGGCGGCCCGCGGGAGGACACCTCCGGCGGGTTCACCCACGGCGGCTGGTTGCCCGACCACGCCGATGAGGAGTCCGGCGCCGCGGTGGTCGACTGGTTCTCGAACGCCGACGCGTTCCTGCTCGGCCGCACCACCTACGAGATCTTCTCCGGCCACTGGCCACGGGTCACCGACGAGTCCGATCCCATCGCCAGTGCGCTGAACGGCCTGCCGAAGTACGTCGCCTCGACCACCCTGACCAGCCTCGGCTGGGACGGCGCGCAGCTGCTCGAGGGGGACGTCGCCGCCGCCGTCACCGAGCTGAAGAAGCAACCGGGCCGCGAACTACAGGTCCACGGCAGCGCGGGGCTCGCCCGGACGCTCATCGAACATGATCTCGTCGACGAGTACCGCCTGGTCCTGTTTCCCCTGCACCTGGGCACCGGGAAGAAGTTGTTCGCCGACGGAGCACCGCCCGCCAGGCTGCGCCTGCTGAGCTCCCGCACCACCGCCAGGGGCCTGATCATCACGACCTACGAACCGGCCGGCCCGGTGACCTACGGCTCGTTCGCACTCGACGACGAGCCCACCCCCTGACCGCCGCTGGGACCGCGGCTCAGACCGCGTCGCCGAAGTGGCCCGAGGGGCGGGACCATGGTCCCGTGTGCCGCCGCGGGCCGGGGCGGGTGAGCTCACCGTTGAACCATGCGGCCGCCGCGGCGACGGGCGGCGGTCGGGTGGCGTCCACCCGTGAGGGTGACCACGTTGGGTAACGAGTGGTCGGACCGACAGGCACCGGCCGCCCGAGCCGGACAGCAAGCGGGGTAACGTACGCCGATCCGGGACGACGGCGCGATCATGTTCCGGTGTCCCGCGGGACGCCCGCGGCCGCGCCCACCCCTGCTCCCGGTTCGCGGATGGATGTGGTTCCCAGGTGACGCCTGGTAAGGACGCGCCGGCACCGACGGCCGGCTCGCGGTGGCGGCGGTTGCCCACCCCGGCGCTGATCGCGGCGCTGACCGCTCTCGTCGGTCTGGTGGACGTGGTCACCGCCATCAGTCACCGGCCGACCCGCTGGACGTGGATCGGCCGGATGATCCCCGGGCTGGTGACCGACGCGGCGGCCGGCACCAGTGTCGGCGCCGGCCTGCTGCTCATCGGGCTCGCGCATGGCCTGCGCCGACGCAAGCGGCGGGCCTGGCGGGCGGCGGTCATCCTCTCCGGCGCGGCTGTGCTGCTCGACCTCGCCCGCGGGTTCGCCGTCGCCGCGGCGGCCCTCGATGCCATCCCGTTCGCGGTCCTGCTCGCCACCCGGGCGCGGTTCCACGCCGCCGGCGACCCGCGCACCCGCTGGCGGGCCCTGGGCGCCCTCGCGGCCCTCGCCGCGGCCGACCTCACCATCGGGCTGTCCCTGATCTCCTTTCGCCATGGCGAGGGTGCGCTGGCGGACCGGCTGACCCACGTGCTCGCCGGCCTGGTCGGGGTGAGTGGGCCGGTGCGCTTCGGGCCCCGCGACGCCGACCTTGTCGGCGCGGTGCTGCTGGCGCTGGGCGCGGTCACCGTCGGTGTCACGGGCTATCTGGCGTTGCGACCCGCCCGTCCGGTCGCGCGGTTGACCGAGCAGGACGACACGGGGTTGCGCGCGCTGCTGGCCCGCCACGGCGGACGCGACCCGCTCGGCTACACGGCGCTGCGCCGGGACAACAGCGTGCTGTGGTCAGCATCCGGTAAGGCCGCGATCACCTATCGGGTGGTCAGTGGGGTGGCGCTGGTCTGCGGTGACCCGCTGGGCGATCCGGAGGCCTGGCCCGGGGCGATCGGCCCGTTCCTCGAGCTCGCCGCCGCCCATGCCTGGGTGCCGGCCGTCGTCGGCTGCGGCCCGGACGCCGGGCGGGCCTGGCAGCGCGCCGGCCTGCGGGTGCTGGAACTCGGCGACCAGGCCATCGTGCGCACAGCCCAGTTCCGCCTCGACGACCCGCCGCTGCACCCGCTGCGGCAGACCGTCGCGGCCTTCGAAGGCGCCGCCCACACCGCCCGGATCGACCGGATCGGCGACCTGCGCGAGGACGAACGCGGCGCGCTGGTCGAGCGGACCGCGGCGGCGGACCCCGACGGTGTGGTCGTCCGGGCCTACCACCACGACCAGCTCTGCGGCCTGCTGACGTTCGCGCCGTGGGGCCGCGACGGGCTGGCACTCGACCGCATCCACCGCGAACGGACCGTCGCCGGTGGCCTGACCGAGTTCATGCTCGTCGCCCTGCTGCGCGACGCACCGCGTCTGGGTGTCAGCCGGGTCTCGCTGACCTTCACCGCCTTCCGCACGGCGCTGGCCCGCGGTGAGCGGCTCGGGGCGAGCCCCGCGCTCAAGGTGTGGCGGCGGGTGCTGCTCGGGGCGTCCCGCTGGTTCCAGATCGAGTCGCTGTACCGGTTCAACGCCCGGTTCGCACCCGACTGGCAGCCCCGTTACGTCTGCTGGCCGGTCACCCTCGACCTGCCCCGGGTGCTGCTCGCCGCGATGCGCGCCGAGGTCCTGGTCTCCCGGCCCACCCTGCTGCCGTGTCGCCCCCGCTGGCGGACCGACGACCCGGTGCCGACCGGCGACGTCACCGTCAGCGCCGACCCCCCGCCCGCCGCCCCCGTCGGCCGGCCGGGACTGGCCAGGCGAGAGGGGCGTCCCGGGGTGCTCGGGCGGGACGGGCGGGACGGGCGTCAGACGCGGGAGAGGCCGCCGAGGAACTCCGCGGTACGCAGCAAGGTGTCGTCGTCGCCGAAGCAGACGCCGTAGACCTCGTCCACCCCGGCGTCGGCGAACAGTCTCAGCCTGGCCGCCACCGTCTCCTCGTCGCCGATGGCGGCGAGGTCGGCGGGGCCGGTGGCGTTCTCCCGGGCGAGTACCCGCTCGTAGACGGGCAGCGCCACGAACCTGCGCAGCCGCTTGTTCACCAGCTCCGCGTGCCGCTCGGCGTCGCCGGACGCGCACACCGCCATCGGGATACCCGCGACGACCCGCGGCCTGGGCCGGCCGGCTTCGGCGGCGGCCGTCCGGACGAGGGGGATCACCTCGTCGGCGAGGGTGTTCGGGCCGACGAGCCAGGTGATGACACCGTCGGCGAGCTGGCCGGCGACCTTCAGGGACAGCGGGAACATGGTGCCGACGTAGACGGGGGGCGCATCCGCACCCACGACGTTGGCGCGACCGAACTGACCTGTGGTGTCCACCCGGATCAGTTCGCCGGTGTGGGTGAGCCGTTCCCCGCGCAGCAGCGGCGGCAGGACGGTGAGATATTCCCGCAGGTAGGCGGCCGGACGCTGGTAGTCGATGCCGAGCACGTCCTCGACCAGGGCGCGGTGCGACGAACCGATCCCGACGACCAGCCGGCCATCGGTGGCGGCCTGCGTGGTCAGGGCCTGCGACGCGAGCAGCAGGGGGTGGCGCACGTAGGTGGGCAGGATGCTCGTTCCGAACGAGATCCGCGTGGTCCTCGCCCCGGCCAGCGCGAAGATGGTGAGGGCGTCGACGCCGAAGAGCTGACCGCACCAGACCGAGTCCAGGCCGGCTTCCTCATGATGGACGATCTGGTCGAGGTAGGCGGACAGGGACCGCTCACCGCCGGCCAGTGACATGCCGAACCGCATGGTCGGTACCCCCTTCGACGCAGGGCCGTCGCGCTCGGAAAGCGCCGATCACACCCGACCTTAACGACGTTAACCAAAGTCGGCGCTATCCGCTACTTATCCACCGCCGACCCGCGAGCGGACCGCGGCCCCCCGCCGCTACCTCGACCGGACGGGACGCAGCCGCCCGAGCACCGCGACCACGCTGGCCACCGCGAGCGCCGCGACCAGCGGGTGGATCACCCGGTCACGCATGTCGACCGGGATGAGACCGATCAGCCGGTCACCGTCGACCGCCAGCTCCAGCAGGGTGGCCGCCGCGTACACCGCGCCGATGGCGGCGACGCACAGCGTCCGCCGGGCCGGGAACACCAGACCGCCGACGGCGAAGGCCACCATCACCAGCTGCCAGACCGAGCGCCAGCCGGTACCGGGCGCCGTCCAGCTGGCACCGCCGACGAGCGTCCCCACCGCCCGCACCCCGAACACGGCGATGATCAGCATGCAGAACCAGGTCGCCGGCGAGCGAAGCGCCGCCCGCACACCGCCGCCCGCCGATCCGGGCACAGGCCGCGACGCCGGTCCCGGTGCCGGTGCTGGTACCGCCTGGGTCACGTCCTGCTGGCGCTCGCTCATTCGCTGCCGTCCCCACTTCGCTCTGGGCCCTGTGGCGCCCCGACCCACTAATGCCATGTTGGCACTAGCGCTGGACGTATAGTGCCACAGTGGCAGTAGCAGGGGTAGACCCGTCGGCCCGTCGTGTGCGCCGCACCCCGGAGGTGGCTCGGGCGGAGATCCTCGCCGCGGCCCGCGAGGTGCTGGAGGGCGGCAGCGCCGCGGACTTCACCGTGGCCGCGGTGATGAGTCGCACCGCGATGACACGCAAGACCTTCTACGTCCATTTCGCCGATCGGGGCGAGCTGATCCGGGCGCTGGTGGGTCCGCTGCGCACCGAGCTGGACGCGACGCTGCAACGATGGTCCGGCGCCGCCGACCCGGTCGCGGCCGGCAGCGAGGCCCTCGCCGCGGCGGCGCGGATGTACGTCCGGCACGCGACGCTGCTGCGCGCCGTGTGGTGGTCGGCGGCCGACGACGCCGAGGTCGCCCAGGCCCGCGCCACCCTGCTGGCACCGCTGGTCGCGGTGGGCACCAGGCTTCTGGTCGACCAGCGGGGCTTCGATGACGACCGGGCCCGCGGCGTCGCCCTCGCGCTCGCGACGATGAACGTCCACGTCCTGCTCGCACTCGGTCCGTCCGCCACCACCGACGAACGCGACGCCGCGACCCGGGCCCTGCGCGAGGTCTGGACGAGCGTCGTACTGCCTCGCCCCCCGACCCCGACCGCGGACACCTGACGCCCGGCGCCGGACGCCCCGCGCCCGGCAGTTGGCGCTCGGCGGGATCAGGGTTTGGCCGCAAAAGGACCAGCCGCGACGTTGACAGCACCGGTCAGGGTTGATTGCCTCGCTCAGTGACCACGCGGCGCACGCTTCGCCTCGCCCTCGTCAGCGCCGCTCCCACCCCGGCGCTGCGGGCCGCGCGTTTCCCCGACGACGAGGGGCTCGACGCGGACGGTCTACGCCGCACCGCCGCCGCCGCCCGCACGCTCGCCGCGGGGCCGCTGGCCGCCGGCGCGCTGCCCGGACGCGCCCGGGTGCTCATCGACGACTCGGCCCGGGCCCGGCAGACCGCGCGTGTCCTTGGCCTGAGTGCCCGGGCCGGCGAGACCGGTGTGCGGGTGGAGACGGCCCTGCGCGACCTGGACGTCGGCGACTGGCGCGGCCGGGAACTCAGCGAGATTCCCAGCGCCGACCTGCTGCGCTGGCATGAGGAGCCGACGATGGCCCCGCCCGGCGGCGAGTCACGCCAGGCCCTGGTCACGCGGGTCAGCACCTGGCTGGACGGCCTCGCCGGCGAAGCGGAGCACGTCATCGCGGTGAGCCATCCCGCGATCGTGCGGGCCGTGCTGCTCACCGTCCTGCGCTGCCCGCCGGAGGTCTTCTGGCGCATCGACGTCGCCCCGCTGACCGCCACCCTGCTGCACCGGCGCGCCTCCCTCCCCGACGCCGCCGGCGCCGCCGACGCCGCCGTCCACTGGACTCTCACCCACGCCTGCCGTCCGCTCTGAGCTTCTCGCCGGCCAGCCTCGGCCGGTGTCGATCAGCGGGTGGGCGGAAGAAACGGGATGATCGGCTCGGGAACCGCGGACCTGGCCGGGATGGCGGTTCCCGCCGCGGCGGAGCCGAACGCGGTGACCGGGTGGCTGGCATCCGGGTGGCTGGGGCCGGTGGCCGGGGAGGTCATGGTGGTGAACAGGCCGGCGTGGGTGCGCTGGGGCAGGACGCCCTCGCCGAACCAGTAGAGCTCCTCCAGGTGCGGGTAACCGGACAGGACGAACTCGTCGATGCCCAGCGCCGCGTACTCGGCGATCCGGTCGGCGACCTCGCGGTGGCTATCGACCAGGGCGGTGCCCGCACCGCCGCGGACCAGACCGACACCGGCCCACAGGCTCGGCGCGATCTCCAGGGAACGCGGGTCACGCCAGGAACCGTCGCCGCGATGGCGTTCGTGCAGGGCGAGCATCCGGGCCTGGCCGGTGGACTCGCTGCGGGCAGGACCGGCCTGGGCCGCGGCGACGGGGCCGGCCGACCACCTTTCACGTCGTGGCGTCACGCGGTCATGGGGTCATGGACTGTCCGGTCAGAGCTGGCCGTGGCGGGGTGGGGGTGTGCCGGTGAGCAGCCAGCGGCCGATGTGCTGGACCTTCCAGCGGCTCGGATCGTGCAGGGTGTGGGTGCGCGCGTCGCGCCAGTAACGGTCGAGGCCGAGCGCCCCGGCGGCGCTGCGGGTGCCGCCGAGTTCGAACAGTTCGGACGCGGCGCGCACCGCGGCCCGGGCTCCGGCGACCTTCGCGACCGCGGTGGCGATCGAGGCGCGCGCCGTGGTCTCGTCGGTCGGGTCCAGTTCGGCGGTGTCGATGGCGACCGCGGCCTCGCGCAGCAGCGCCTGCGCCCCGCGAACGTCGATCTCCAGCTCACCGGCCTGTTGGACGAGCAGCGGGTCGTCGCTGGCGTGAGCCACCCCGGACTCGAACCACGGCCGGGCCCGGGCCACCTGGGCGACGGCGGCGTCCAGCGCACCGCGGGCGAGACCGACGTCGAGGGCGGCGTGCAGCACCTGGGCGCGGGCGCCGTAGGTGGTGGGGCCGTCGAAGATCGAGGTGAAGGGGACGATCTGGTCGGCGTCGACGGCGACCTCGTCGAGATGGACGGTGCCGCTGGCCGTGGTGCGCTGGCCCATGGCGTCCCAGTCGTCGTCGACCCGAACCCCCGGGGTGTCCCGGCGCAGGTAGATCAGCACCTTGCCCGGCGCGCCGTCCGGCGACTCCCCCGGCGCGCCGGGCGGCGGGCCGGCCAGCACGGCGCGCACGACCAGCCAGTGGGCGAACAGCGCGCCGGTGCAGTAGAACTTCTCGCCGGTCAGCAGGTAGCCGTCGCCGTCCGGGCGGGGCCGCAGGGTGGTGGCGTCCTCGGTGATGGTGCGCCCACCACGTTCGCTCTGCGCGTTGGCGAAGCGCCGACCGGCGAGGGCCTGCGCGAAGAACCGGCGCTGCTGGCCCTCCTCCCCCGCCCGGCGCAGCGCGTCGAGGAACACGAAGTGGCTGTGCGGGATCTGCGCCAGGCTCGCGTCCGCGGTGGCCAGCGAGCGGAACACCTCGGTGAGGGTCGCCACCGACACGTCCGCCCCGCCGAACCGGGCGGGCACGCTGATCCCGAGCAGGCCGGACGCGGACAGCTCGTCGACCTGCTCGCGCGGCAGCACCCGCCCGGCATCCCGACCGCCGGCCCCGACCGCGAACCGCCGTGCGAGCTCCCGCGCCACCGCCACCGCCTCGTCGTCCCCGCGCAGTACGGGTACCGGCGGTGGTTCGGTCACGAGGGCGGACGGCTGTTCGGACATGGGTTCTCCCACAGGCGATGTTCGGTGGCGGGACTCAGCGGTACAGCGAGAACTGCGGGGCGCGGCGGTTGAGGGTCCAGTCGCCGACCTCGCGGGCCTTGTAGTCCACCGGGTCGTGGACGGTGTGTGTGCGCAGGTTGCGCCAGTGCCGGTCGAAACCGTAGGCGCTGGTCGTGGCCCGCGCACCCTGGATGTCGAACAGGCGACTGGCCGCGTCCAGGGAGACCTTCGTCGTCAGGTACTTCGCCTCGTAGATGGCGACGGCGGCTTCGGCCCGTTCATCCTCGGTCAGGGCGGGGCCGGTGTCGAGGGCGGCCTGCAACGCCGCGCCGGCCCGGTCTGCGAGCAGGGCGGCGGCGCGGATCTCGCTGCGCAGCTCCCCGACGGTACGCAGGATGTACGGGTCGTCGGTGGCCCGCTCGACACCGGAGCTCTCCCACGGTGCCGCGTGCTGGCGCACCCAGTCGAGCGCCTCGTCGAGGGCACCCTCGGCGGTACCGAGGTAGAAGTTGACGAACGCCAGCTGCCAGTGCGGGGTGACCAGTGTCTGGTAGGCCGAGGGGACCCCTCCGGTCAGCGGATCATCGCCGAGCAGCTCGGCGCGTTCGACCCGGACGTCCTCGAACACGACGCCGCCGGAGTCGGTGAGCCGCTGGCCGATGTTGTCCCAGTCGCCGAGAGCCCGAAAACCCGGCCGACCGGCGGGCAGCGAGACGAACACCAGGTCGCCGTCGAGGACGGCGGTGACGGAGAGCTGGTCACCGAGGCTCGCCCCGGAGGCGAACGAGCGGCGACCGCTCAGCCGGAACCCGTCGCCGTCGCGGGTCAGCACCAGCTCCGAGCCGCCGCGCGGGTTCTGCACACCGCCCCAGAACAGCTTCTCGACGCCGTTGCGCCGCGACTGGGCGTCGGCCTGCGCCGGTGTGCCGAACAGCGGCGCGATGCGGGTCTGGGCGTAGTGGTAGCCGAGCAGGTGCGCGATCGAGGTGTCACCGCGGGCGATCCGCCGGGTCAGCTGGGAGGCCTGGGCGTAGTTCGGCCCGTCGCCGCCATGGGCGACCGGCTCCTGCACCTGGAGCAGGTCAGCCGCCCGCAGCAGTTCGACCTCGGGCCGTGGGGTGCGGTTCGCCCGATCCCGTTCGGCGGCGGTGGTGCGCAGCTGCGCGGCGGCCTGGTCGGCACGGCGCAGCGCGGCGGCGAAGCGGGCGGCGTTGTCGGCGCCGACCTCCGTTCCCGGCCGCGGTATGGACGTCGTCTCCGAGACGGACGTTTCCGGGGTAGCGGCGGGGCGCTGGTCGGTGTGGGGCGACATGGGATTCCTCCTGGCGAGATGCGGCTGGTCGGAGCTCGGCGGCGAACGGGCGCAGCGATACGGCGTGCTGGGACACAGGGCGCTGTCGGTGCGGCGGAAGTCGACGTGTCGACGTCGCACCAGCCGGCCGCGTCGACGCAGCGCCGGAGCTGACGGCACCGCTAGGACACCTCCCCCACCAGCTCGGCCTCGCGCTCGGTGACGGCACCCGCCAGGATGTGTGTCGTGCGGATCGAACAGCTGGAGTGCCTCGCGGCGATCGTCCGCCTGGGATCGATGCGGGCGGCGAGCGAGTCCCTGCACATGTCGCAGCCGGCGCTGTCCGAGACCATCCGCAACCTGGAACGCGAACTCGGGCTCACCCTGCTGGAGCGCCGCCGCACCGGTGCCACGATCAGCGCGACCGGCGCCGAACTGCTCCCGCACATCACCGAGGTGATCGAGGCGGTCGACCGGCTGCGCGCCGCCGCCGACGACCAGCACCGCTTCAGCCAGATGATCCGCATCGGCACGGTGAACGCCGCGACCGTGCCGCTGCTGGCGCCCGCCCTGCGCACGTTCCACACCGCCCAGCCGGCCACCCAGGTCGAGATCATCAACACCCAGCAGGCCGACATCCACCGGTTGCTGCTCGACGGCGGGCTCGACCTCGGCCTGGTCAACCTGATGGACGGTGACGACGTCGCCCCCGACCTGGAGACCGTCGAACTGGTCCGCGGCCGGGCGGTGCTGTGCTGTGCTGCCGCGCCGACAGCCCGCTGGCCGCCCGGGCCACCGTTCGCCCGGCGGACCTGCTGACCGAACCGTTCATCGCGATGCGCTCCGGCTACGTGATGCACCGCTACGTCCACCGTCTGCTGCGCGACGCGAACCCGGCCCTGTCGTACTCGACCGACGGCGCGGAGATGGGCAAGCTGATGGTCGCCCAGGGCCTGGACGTGACCGTCCTGCCCGACTACAGCGTCGCCGGCGATCCGCTGGAACGCTGCGGGCTGATCACCTACCGTCCGCTCGCATCGGACGACGCGACCGTCCTGCTCGTCCTACAGCGCCGCCGCGCGCGGCGGATGCCGGTGGCCGTGCGCCGCATCGAGCAGATCCTGCTCGCCCTCGCCGCCGACTACCGCGAACGCCGCCCCCGCGAGGACTCCTGAGCTCCCAGCAGGGTGGTATCCGCGCTGGGGCCGAGGTCGAGGAGCTGCTCGAAGAAACCACCGAAGGCGTGGGGCTCGTCGACGAGGTGGATCTCGAGAATCCAGTGGCAGCGGCGACCGTCGTGGTCGAGACGGCGCATCGGCCGGTCGCTGCCCGGCGCCACGTAGTACTCGATCTTGTTGCCCGGGATGCGGGCGTGCGGGAACTCGCCGACGAGGTGGCCGGCGATCGGGCCGCCGAACGTCCAGCCGGCCGCGGTCGCGAGCCGTCCGGCCTCGGCGAACAGTTCGGCGCCGGTGACGTCGGGGTGGGCCTCGAAGTAGGCGCGTCCGGCGTCGAAGACACGGGGCAGATCGGCGAGCAGGCGATGCTTGGCGGGATCGTCACCGAGGACGAAGGTGCGGCCGAAGTCGGCCTCCCAGCCCTCGAAGACGGGGCCGAGGTCAATGAAGACGACGTCGTCCTCGGCGATCAGGCGGTCGGGCGGGTTGTCGGCGTAGGGGTGCAGGGTGTTCGGCCCGGCCCGCACCACCCGCTTGTGCCAGTGCCGCTCGACGCCGAACATCTCGTGGGCCAGGTCGCGGATCTGGTCGCTGACCTGACGTTCCGAGCGCCCGGGGGCGATCAGCGCGCGGGCACCGATCTCGTCGAACAGCGCCAGCGCCTGCTCCTGCGCCGCGAGCAGGCGGACGACCCGGTCGGCTTCGGACTCCACAGTGGCTCATCGTAGGTTCTGACCCAGCCACACGTTCCATGTGCCGCCAGGGAGCCAGGTCAGATGGACGCAACGCAGCGCCGCACCCCGACGAACATCCAGCCCGCCCAGCCCGAGCCCGAGGCCGAACGCGAGGCCGAACGCGACGGAGAGGAGGAGCGGCTGCTCACCGCCGCGCGGGCCGGGGACGCGGAGGCGTTCCGCCGGCTCGTCACCCCGTTGCAGCCGCGGCTGCGAACACACTGCTACCGGATGCTCGGCTCGCTGTTCGACGCCGAGGACGCCTTGCAGGACACCCTGGTCAAGGCCTGGCAGGGCCTCGACGGGTTCGACGGCCGGGCCCGGTTCGGCACCTGGCTGCACCGGATCGCGACGACCACCTGCCTGAACGCGATCCGTAGCCGGTCGCGGCGGGCCCTGCCGGTCGACACCGGGTTCCGCGCGGCCGGGCCGTCGGACGCCGCGGGCCCGCCGATCGCCGAGTCGGCCTGGCTCGAACCGTTCCCCGACACCGCCCTGGGCCTCGGCACCGCCAGCGCCGCACCGGATCCGCAGGAGACCTACGAGCTGCGCGAAAGCGTCGAGCTGGCGCTGGTCGCGGCCTGGCAGCATCTGCCGGCCAACCAGCGGGCGGCGCTCATCCTCACCGACGTCCTCGGCTATCCGGCGCGGGACGCCGCGAGTCTGCTCGACACGACGACCGGTGCGCTCAACAGCGCGCTGCAACGGGCCCGGGCGATCGTCGCGGAGAAGGTGCCGGCGCGATCCCAGCAGGCCACCCGGCGCCAGGTCGGCGATGCCACGATCGACGCGGCCGTCGAACGGTTTCGCACCGCGATGGACGACGCCGACGTCGACGCGGTCATCGGCCTGCTGCGCGCGGACGCCACCTGGTCGATGCCGCCGCAGCCGGCGTGGTTCCACGGGCACGAGGCGATCGCCGCGTTCCTCGTCGCCAACCCGTTCCACTACTTTCGTTGGCGCAGCATGCTGACGTCGGCGAACGGGCAACCGGCGCTGGCCGCCTACTCGGTGCTGGCCACCGAACCGCCGGGCACGCCCTTCCAGCCGCACGCGATCAACGTGCTCACCTTCGCCGGGGACGGCGACCAGATCGCCGAGGTCACGACCTTCCTTGACGTCACCCGGCGCGGCGTTACCGGCCCGGACTTCCGCGCCTTCACCGCTACCGGCCTGTTCACCCGCTTCGGTCTGCCTTCGACTCTGCCGGGCTGACCCCGTCGGCGCCGTCGCCGGCCACCTGGTTGCGCGCAACCGGCTCGGCCCCGTCGTGCCCCTGCTGCTCAGGGGCCCGGTAGGGATGTCGGGCCAGGTGCGGGGGACGGGGCTCGTCCGGGTCCCGGGTTTCGGCGAGAACGCGGGTGAGCAGGTCGGCGGAATATCGGTCCATCGGCGGGACCTGATCGGCTGGCAGCAGACCGTGCTCGCGGATGAGCCGGGTCACCCGCGCGGCGAGCAGGGTGTGGCGCACCGAGGCGAACAGCAGGTAGGGGCCGAGGTCGTCCAGCGGCCGGCCGAGCAGCTCGGCGTAACGGCGGACGGTCGCCCCCCGCCCCGGCAGGCCGGGCAGGGGGGTCGCCCCCACACCCTCACCCAGGTAGCGGTCCATGTACAGGTACCAGGCCAGGTCGGACTCGGGCTGCCCGATCGACATCATCTCCCAGTCGAGCAACGCGGCGACGCGCTCCCCCTGGAAGATCAGGTTGCCGAGTCGCGCATCGCCCCACAGCAACCGGGGTGGATGGCGTTCGGCCGGCGGGTGTGCCCGCAGCCACGCGCCGGCCGCCTGGACCGTCTCGGCCGTGTCGTCCGCCGGGGCGAAGAAGTCCAGGTGGCGCTCGTAGCTGGCCAGCTGCCCCAGCATGCTCTCCGGCGGCGCGGTCTGCTGGCCCGGTGTCGCCGGTTCCGGCTCGTGTTCTCGCTGCTGGGGCAACCGCGATGGCTGGGACGGCTGGGACGACTGGGGTTCGTCCGGCAGGCGGGCGGCGAACCGCACGCCGAGCACGCCCGGGTCCAGCCGGTGCACCAGGGCCATCGCGACGAGCCCGGCATCCCACACCCGGGCCTGGGCATCCGGCGGGAGCTCCGACGGAAAGCCACCCATGTGGTACGGCGGGATGTCCGGCGGCACCTGCCCGTCGACCAGCCCCATCACGAGGAACGGCGCGCCCAGCACCGCCGGGTCGAGCTCGTAGCCGTACACCGGCGGCACCGGGACGTCACTGTGGCGAGCCAGGATCTCGACCAGCCGGCATTCGTCGGCGAACCGGTCCCACGGATAGAGCCGGTAGCGTCGCGGCGCGAACCGCACCACCAGCGGCCACGCGGCCCGCGCGCCGTCCACCGCGATGCGGTGCGCCTCGACCCGGACCAGCTCCCCGGAAAGCCCCTGGTCCCCCGTCGTCCGCGGCGTTCCCAGCTCCCAGCGCGCCGCCGCCGTCTCCACCGCGGTGGACGGGTTCGGGCCAGCTGATCCGCCGCCCGCGTCCGGGTCACCCCCGGCACCGGACGGACGTGACGCGCCGAGCCGGGGTGGATGGTCACCGAGCCAGGCGGTAAGACGGGCACGCAGCCACTCCGGGTCCGTCTGCACCGGGACGGCCACCGCGGCCTCCTCCTCACCCGCGGGACCTGCCTCCGCCCGCGATCGTCATGCCGATCGACGCCGATCAGGCACCGACGCCGATCAGATGCGGCCGCCGATCAGGTGCGGTCCTGGATCTCGCGGACGGCACGGTCGATGTGCTCGGAGTGCTTGTGGTCGGTCCTGTCGTCCGCCAGGTCACCGAGCTTCTCGGCCGCACTGTCGATCTTGTCGTCGTGCTTCTCGGCCAGGTCACCGAGCTTGTCGAACGCACCCTTGAAGTCGACCATCGAACGCTCCCTCCGTCGCGACGCCCTCCCTGCCGCCCGGTATCTGCCCCTGTCAACGGGTACGCACCGGCACCGGGTGGGCGCCTCATCAGCGCTGCCATCCAGCACCATACCCAGCACGCCGCCCCGAGACCGGGCAAAACGCAATTGACATCCTCCCCGGCCTGAGGACCGGGGATTCCTACCCTCGCGGGCAGGTTTTCCTGTTTCACTGACAGACGCCTCCCCACTCTAGGAGTGGGGTGG
>NZ_JALKFW010000165.1:0-56654 GCF_023243055.1 Frankia sp. AgPm24
CCTCCGTCCCCCGCGATCCCGGCCCTCCGTCCCCCGCGATCCCGGCCCTCCATCCGCCTCCGTCCCTCCCCTCCCCACCGATCCCGGCCACCTCCAGCCGCCTCCGTCCACCCCGGCTGCAGCCGTCGCCACAAGCACCCAACCCATTACCATTGGCAACACCCATCCCTCGCCGCCGACGCCATTCGGCCCCTATCGCCGATGGCGTTTCCCCCGCCCCTTTCACGCGGGCCACAAAGGTCCTTGATCGAATCTGCCGGGGTCCAGTGAAAAGGATCGGCTCCAGATCCTTCGCCAAGCTCAGCAGAATCGCCTGAACCTCGGCGATGCGGTCGTCCGAAGCCGACCTTCGCACTCCACCACTCACCCGACGCGACCGAGAACCACGCTCCGCAACGAAGAAGGCGACCGGCGCGGCCCGCTCCAGCTCATGCCGAGGGTTGTTCGGTAATCAAGTGGCCCATTTCCCGAAAAACCCTCGGCGCGCCCTCGCATATACCTCGGCAACGGCGAGCACTCGGCATTCCACACCCAAAAGTCACCGGGCGCGCACCCAACGTCCAAAGAAGCTCGGACGCCACCCGGGGGGACGCCGCCCGGGAGACAGTCGGCCAGGTCAACCCACCGGGTCAGCCGGCCAGGTCCGGCTGCCGGGTTACGACGTCACCGGGTCACCGGGTCACCGGGTCGCGAGGTCACCGGGTTGGCGGATCACCAGATCACGAGAGCACCAGGTCACGAGGTCGCGAGGTCGAGAGTGGTGATGGAGGTGCCGTCGGAGGCCGCGCAGATGTGGAGGACTGCGCGACGTCCGGTCCGTGCGGTGTAGGCGGGACGGAACGTCGAGCCGAAGGCATCCACCTGGGTGCGGTCGACGATGGCGATCGCACATCCGGCGAAACCACCGCCGGTCATCCGGGCGCCTTGACATCCTCTCCACCCTGAAGGGTGGAGATTCCAGCCTGCTACGCCGCTGTGGGCGTGAGCTTCTGGCGGGTTCCCGTTTCGCGGCGCGATGCCGGCACAGGTGCCGGTCTGACTCGCACTCCACGGGCGTGTACGGTCTCCGCCTGTCCGGCGGCGACCCTGCGTCCTTCGGTCTGGATGTTCCGGGCCGCGTTCACCTCCCGGTCGTGGACGATGCCGCAGGCCGGGCACGACCACGCCCGCACGTCCAGCGGCTTCGGCCCGTCCTTCACCCCACAGGCCGAACACACCTGCGACGACGGAAAGAACCTGTCCACCTTCGCGAACGTCCGACCGTACCGGGCGGCCTTGTACTCCAGCATGCCGACGAACTGGGACCAGCCCGCGTCGTGCACCGACCGCGCCAGCCGGGTCCGACCAAGACCGGTGACACACAGATCCTCGACGTAGACCGCTTGGTTCTCGCGGATGATCGCCGTGGAGAGCTTGTGCTGCCAGTCCCGCCGGGCGTCGGCCACCTGCGCGTGTACGCGGGCTACCCTGACAACGGCTTTCCTGCGGTTACCGCTGCCTTTCTTCTTACGGCACAGGTCTTTCTGTAACCGGCGCAGCTTACGGTGCGCGCGGCGCAGGAACGTCGGTGAGGTGACCTTCGTGCCATCCGAGAGGATCGCGAAGTGCGCCAGACCCAGGTCGATGCCCACCTCGGCCTCGACCGCCGCCCACGGCTCGTCCGCCGTCCGCACGACGAACGACGCGAAATACCGTCCCGCCGCATCCCGGATCACGCTCACCGACGATGGTTCGGCGGGCAGGTCCCGCGACCAGCGCACCGCCACATCCCCGATCTTCGGTAGGCGCAGCTTCCGCCCCGCCGTGACCGTGAACCGGGCGTTCTTCGTGAACCTGATCGCCTGCCGGTTGTCCTTCCGTGACCGGAACCGCGGCGGGGAGACCTTCCGGCCTTTCCGCTTCCCCGACAGGGAGGAGAAGAAGTTCCGGTAGGCGGTGTTCAGGTCGGCCAGCGCCTGCTGGAGCACCACGGCGGACACCTCGCCGAGCCATGCCCGCTTTGGGGTCCGCTTCGCCTCGGTGAGGATCCGCCGGGACAACTCCCCGTCGCAGACATAGGCCAGCCCGGCCACGCGGGCGTCCTGCCGCAGTCTCAGCCCGTCGTTGAACACGACCCGGGCACAGCCCAACGCCCGGGACAACGCCGCCACCTGGCCCGGCGACGGGTCCAAGCGGTAGTTGTACCGAAGCTGCACCCCACCATCGTACACTTGGTCTATGGCTTCTGACCTCGACATTCGCACTGGCAGGCACTGCGTTTTCGTGCTCCACGCCCACTTGGTCTTCACGACCAAGTACCGGCACCGCGTGTTCGAGGACAGGCACCTGACCCGGCTCGAAGAGATCACGCGAGCGGTGTGCGCAGACTTCGACGTCGAACTGGCCGAGTTCAACGGCGAGAGTGAGCACGTCCACCTTCTCGTCAACTTCCCACCGAAGGTCGCACTCGCCCGACTGGTCAACAGCCTCAAGGGCGTCTCGTCCCGCAGGATGCGGCAGGAGTTCCCCGAACTCGCCCAGCACTACTGGCGGGCCAACCGGCTCTGGTCCGCGTCGTACTTCGCCGGCTCCGTCGGCGGGGCGCCGCTGACCATGCTCCGCCAGTACATCGAGCAGCAGGAACACCCGGCCTAGAACACACCCAGACCGCGAAGCGGCCTCCCCGAGCGGGCCTTCACCCCCGGCCTGAAGACCGAAGCACTCGCCCGCAACTTGGTAGCCCCGTGGCCGCGCCGACCCACTCGTTCTCCGCCCGCTGGCCCCATCGGGCCAGTTCCACCACATCCACCACGCGGGCCAGTCCTGACCCGTCCATCGGCGGCACCGTCGGCGGCATGCGTGACGGCGCGTCGGGAGAGGTCGTGCCCTGCTGGCCCGTCCGGGCCAGGGAGAGACCCGCCACCGCCACCGCCAGTTCGAGTGCGGCGGACGACGACAGCCCGGCTCCCACAGGTATGTCGCTGGTCAACGCACCGTGCCAGGCAGTCAGGTCAACGCCCGCGGCGGCGAGCTGGACGACCATGCCTTCCACGTACCGGGCCCATCCGCTGGCCCGTGCGGAGGGTGGGGGGTCACGGGAGGCGGACGGGGCCGGGCGAGGCGTTGGACAGGGCGGCGACCTGGGCCATGGTCAGGCCGGACGGTGGCAGGGTCACCGCGCTGTCCCAGGAGGCCGACATCACCGTGCGCAGGCGGCCGGCGGCGTCCTCGGGGGTCATGTCGCGTGCGGGCTCGGCGAACATCTCGTAGCCGACGACGTGTTTGCGGATCGTCGGTGACCGTAGCAGCGGCGGGTAGACATGGGCGTGCAGCTGCCAGACGGTCTCGGGGCGCTCCGCCGCGCCGACCCTGGTCACGGTGGGATGCGGGCCGGGGGCGCCGTGCCATCCCATGGAGAACGGGAACGGGTAGTCGAACAGGGCGTCGTAGCCGGTGAGCAGGCGGCCGAGGACATGGGCGAGGCCGCTGCGCTGGGTGTCGTCCAGTTCGGCGAGGCGGGTGACGGGACGGCGCGGCAGCAGCAGGGTCTCGAACGGCCACATCGCCCAGTAGGGGACCACGACCAGCCAGTCCTCCTCGTCCAGGACGATCCGTTCGGCGGCGGCCGTTTCGGCGCGGATGTAGTCCAGCAGCAGCGACCGACCTGACCGGGCGTAGTGCTCGCGCTGGTGGGTGTCCTCGGCGGCGGCTTCGTCGGGCAGCGCGTCACAGGCCCAGACCTGGCCGTGCGGATGCGGGTTCGACGCGCCCATCGCCGTCCCGCGGTTCTCGAAGATCTGCACCCAACGCCACCGGCGGGAGAGCTCGGCGTCCTGCGCCGCCCAGGTCTCGACGACGGCGCGCACCTCGGCGTGGGACATGTCGACGAGTCCCCGGCCGTGATCGGGGCCGAAGCAGATGACCCGGCAGGTCCCGTGCGCGGGCGCGCTACGCAGCAGCCCGGACCCGGTGGGATCGACCGCGGGAACGTCGCTCGCCCGCGCGACACGGTCGACGCCAGCGACACCTTCCCGCCCGGCGGCGCCGTCGGACGTGCCGGGGCTGCCGGACGTGCCGGGGCTGTCGGAGGCGGCGGGGCTGTCGGAGGCGGCGAGGAGGGCTTCCCGCGCGACGACGCCGGGTGCCGGGACGGACCCGGTGGCGGAGCTGGTCGGCGCGGCCGATGGCGAGGTCGACGCCGGAGGCTGGGACGGGAGCGGGAGATCCTCGACGATGTGGCCGGGACCGGGGTCGGGGCCGGGGGGAGGCGTGGGGTTCGGTGCGGGCTGAAGCGCCGGGAAGTCGTTGGTGAAGACGTACGTGCCGCGGTAGTCGGGGTTACGGGCGCCACCGGCGCGTCGGTTGCCGGGGCACAGGTCGCAGTGCGGGTCGTGGGCGGCTGGCGACGGTAGGACGGGGGCATCCTGGCCGCCGTGCCACGGGCGGCGCACACGGCCCGGGGAGACCAGGACCCAGCGACCGGTGAGCGGGTTGAACCGCCGATGCGTGGTGTCGTCCATCGCTTGGACAGCCTGCCATGGCGGGCGCGGGCACGCGGGCCTGTGTGGACCACCCCGGCGGGTCGGCGCGGACGGTCCAGGCGCACCGGCCCGCCCGTACGACCCTCGAACGACTACCCCGGGAGTTCCCTCGACCACGATGTGCTCACCAGCTGACCGGATGGGCAGCCGTACCGCAACCGCACGCCGAGGCCACGACCCCGGTGTGACACACCACGCAGCGCCGCCGGGCCGGTCCGGCGTGGGCCCTGCAACACGGATCACAGTGCACCCGGATCGCCGCCCGCCGGCCGACCGCACCCCCAGCCGGGTGGCACACCCCCCAGCCGCGGGTGCGCCGGAGGAACCGGCCGGCGGCGGCACAGGTTCGGCAAAAACATAAACCTGAACTCAACTTCACCTCCTTACACTGGGGCCATGCTTCCCACCGACCTGATGACCGTCGGCGACCTGTCCGCACGAAGCGGCTTCGCGCCGTCCGCGCTGCGTTACTACGAGCGACAGGGCCTGCTGACCGCTACCCGCACCAGCGGCGGGCAGCGGCGTTACGAGCGACACGTGCTGCGCCGCCTCGCGTTCATCCGGGCGGCGACCGCGGTCGGCCTGAGCCTGGACGAGGTCGCCGCGGCGCTGGCCGCGCTCCCCGACTCCCGCACCCCCACCAAGGCGGACTGGACGGTGATCTCGCGCCGCTGGCGGTCCCGGCTGGACGAGGAGATCGAGGCGCTCACCGCGCTGCGGGACGGCCTGGACGCCTGCATCGGCTGCGGCTGTCTGTCGCTGCGCCGCTGCCGGATCTCCAATCCGAATGACTGGGTCGGTGCCTACGGCTCCGGTGCCCGCGTCTTCCCCCCGGCGTTGCGCCGCGCGGGCCACGGCCACCACGGCGGCCACCGTCCGTCACCATTGCTGGGCGTCGAGCCGGCGGGCGAGCCGACCGGCGGGTGCTCCGACAGCGTCGTGGACGAGCCGGCCTGCCACCCGAGCGATGAGTTGGACTGTGCGACCGCGGGCGATGTTCGGGCCGGCGCGACGGTCACCACGGCCGACGTGATACCTGACGGGCCAGCTCAGGTGACTGAAACAGGCGAACCTGGCGGGATCCGCGGGACCGGCGAAACGCCTTTTGTTGACCGGCGGCGGACCTGCGCAAGCCAACAAGAAGATCACATTGCGAATTCGCCGCGACCTTGACACCGGACTGTCCAGATCTCGAAACTTCCGGCCGGGATAGTAACCCGTACCCCCCGTCTGTGCACGATCTCCACGGGTCCGATAGGAACAAAGGTGGGGGTTCGGTCGTCCGAGGGTGACCGGTAACCGACGGACACACGTGAAACGGCCGGGCACAGGGACCTAGGAGGGATCGTGGGGGATTCGTACGGCGCGGGGTGGTCGTCGGGAGGCGAGTCGGGCGAGCACACGGGCGACACAGGTCCGCTGGCCGCGTCCGAGGCGCCTCGCCCACTGCCCACGCGGACGTCCCGCCGCACCGGCCCGACCGGACCAGGCGGCGGTCTCGGCACTGGACCGTCCGACAGTGGGATGGGGGCCGGGGCGGCCAGCCCACTGGGCACACTGACCGCGAGCGATCTCGGGGCGCTCTCGGCGTCCGGGCCTGGCCTGGGCGGGATACCTGCTGGTGGGCTGAACGGGACGGCCTCCGGGGGCCTGGGGACGGTGCGGACCCGGCGACGGCGTCCGATGATCGTCGGGCTTGGTGGCACGACCCAGCCCAACTCGCTCACCCAGTGGCTGCTCGCCGGCGCGCTGGGCACGATGGCGCAGGCCGGGGCGGAGACGCTGCTGTTCGGGTCCGGTGAACTCGATCTGCCGATGTACGCCCCCGAGCGACCCGAGCGCGGGCCGGGGGCACTGCGGCTGCTGGCCGCCGTCGAGCAGTGCGATGCGCTGGTCCTCGCGACGACCGCGCATCACGGCAGGGTCTCCGGTCTGGTCAGCAACGCCCTCGACTACCTCGACGATCTGCACGGCGCACCCCGCCCCTACCTCGACGGTCGGCCGGTCGGGCTGATCGTCACCGCCCCGAACGCCCATTCGGCGGGGACGGCGATGACCGCGTTGCGCTCGACCGTCCACTCCCTGCGCGGCTGGCCGACGCCCCAGGGCATCACCCTCGACACCTCGGCCTCCCCCACCATCGCCGACGCCGACGGCCGCCTCACCGACCAGACCACCGCGAACGCCCTGGAGACCCTCGTCGACCAGATCATGGGCTTCACCTACGCCTGGTCCCAGGTCATCTGAACCCGCCGCGGTCCGCCGCGGTCCTCGCCGCCCGCGGGCCCTGACGCGCCAGCGCCGGGGCC
The DNA here is from genome assembly GCF_023243055.1 of Frankia sp. AgPm24. Lineage (NCBI taxonomy): Bacteria > Bacillati > Actinomycetota > Actinomycetes > Frankiales > Frankiaceae > Frankia > Frankia sp. AgPm24. The sequence continues at coordinate 6,830 of NZ_JALKFW010000165.1, forward strand.
CGCGCCGGGTGCGCCGGTCGCACCGCGGAAGTTCACCCCCCTGATCGCGCGGGGATCGCGCCGGTCTACCGTGACGGAACCTCGGTGGCACATCACCCGCTGCGTCATCCGGGGCTTCGCACCGTGGCCTCGGCGTGCCATCACATGGCGTGTGCGTAGCCCAGAGGTGCTACCCGCGACGCGACATCCGGTGCTCGACGCTCCTGTCGGGTTATCGAGGTAGTCAGATGTGTAGTCCCCGTAGGGGGCATCCCGGGCGCACGGTCGCTGCTCTCGGGCAGCGCGGTCAGGACACGAACGAGGAGGCGGCAGGGTGCGAGGACGATCCGGGCTGGGCAGGCTGGCCGTGACGGCGGTGGCCGCCGTTCTCGCGGCCACACTCGCCGCCTGCGGTGGCGGTTCCGGCTCGGACGGCTCGGCTGGCTCGAGTGGCTCGAGTGGCTCGACGTCCGGTTCGGGCGGAGCCAAGGGCTCGCCGGTCAAGCTGATGATCATCGCGCCGACGGGTACCGCCGGCACCAACTATCCCGACATGGTCGCCGCGACGAAGGCCGCCGTGCGTGGCGTCAACGCCCGCGGCGGCATCGGCGGGCACCCGGTCGTCCTCGAGCACTGCAACGAGCGCAACGACGCCGCCACCGCGAAGAAGTGCGCCGAGCGGGCGGTGGACGAACACGTGCTGGCCGTGGTCGGCGAGATCAGCGGGTCCGGCGGGATCATGCCCATCCTGGCCAAGGCCGGCATCCCGTCGATCGGCTCGGCCGGTGTCTCCGCGGACGGTTCCGAACTCAGCTCGCCGATCAGCTTCGTCATCAGCCCCCTGACCTTCTACCCGGCGGTCTGCCCGAGCCTGCTCGCCAAGGCCGGCGCCACGCACATCGGTCTGGTCGGGTACGACCTCAGCGCCAGCGACCGTCTGATCACGATGGCCGTCGGTGGCGGCAAGGCGGTGGGCCACCCGATCGACCCGAAGATCCGCATTCCGATCACCACCAGTGACTTCGCACCGACGATCACCCAGCTGTCCCGCTCCGGCGCGGACGGTGCGGTCCTCGTCGTGTTCGACCAGGCCGCCTACGCCGTCATCGCGAAGTCCGGCCAGCAGGTCCGCACCTGCCACGCCGCCGGCACCCTCTCCCCGACCTTCCTGGCCACACTCGGCTCGGCCGCCGACCGTCTCGTCGTCGCCACCGCGTTCCCCGAGCTCAGCCAGACCAGCCAGTACCCCGAGGTGGCCCGGATGGTCCGCGAACTCGACGCCGAGCAGGCCACCGGTGACGCCGACGCGGCCCCGGCCCTGCGCTCGAGCACGTCCACCACGGGCGCCTGGCTGTCCGTGCAGATCGCCGAGAAGGTCGGCAACCAGGTTTCCGGCGACCTGACCGCGGCGAGCCTGCTCGCCCAGCTGAACAGGACGAGGAACCTCGACCTCGGCGGCATCATCCCCCCGCTGGACCTGACGACTCCCACCCCGATCCCCGGAGCCGAGCGCATCTTCAACTCGACCCTGCGCGGCGCCCGCTGGGACAGTGCCTCGAAGTCCTTCGTCTCCCTGGGGAACGAGACCTACAACGGCCTCGACATCCTGCGCCGCGCCGCCGGCTAGCCCCCGCCCCGCCGCCGTCCTCGAACCGTCTCCCCCACCCGCACGGAGAGCACCGGGCGGCATCCCGCGCATCCCGCCCGCAGGTGGGTGGACGGTGACGTGGGGCGACGATCAGGGTGTGTCGAGGGGGAGGTAGGCGCCGAGCAGCAGGTCGCGGTCGGCCTTCGCCTCGGCGGCCGTCCCGGACCAGGCCACCGTGCCGTGGCGCAGCACGTGGACCCGATCGGCGACGGCCAGGGCGCTGCGCACGTGCTGTTCGACGAGGACGACGGCGAGCCCGGCGTCAGCCGCGGCGCGCACGGCCCCGAGCAGACGCTGGACGACCTGGGGGGCGAGACCGAGGGACAGTTCGTCGGCGAGCAGGATCGTGGGCCGTCGCGCGAGGGCCCGGGCGAGGGCGACCATCTGCTGCTGCCCGCCGGAGAGCAGACCGGCCCGGCGGTCGAGGTGTTCGCCCAGTTCGGGGAAGATCCCCAGGGCCAGGTCGGGGTCGCACCGCCCGACCCGCAGGTTCTCCCGCACGGTCAGGCTCATCACGACCGAACGCTCCTCCGGCACCAGGCTCAGACCCCGCCTGGCCCGTTCGTGCAGGGGCGCCCGGGACGGCTTCCCATCGATGTGGACGGCACCGCCCATCGGGACCAGGGCGCCGGCGAGGGCCAGCAGCGTCGTCGTCTTGCCCGCCCCGTTCGGGCCCAGCAGGGCGACGACCTCCCCCACCCGGACCTCCAGGTCAAGGTCCCGCACGACCGGCCCGGCCCCGTACCCCGCGGACAGCCCGCGGGCGGCCAGCATCACCGGCCGGCCGCTGATGTCAGCCCCGGCACCCCGGCCCCGGGACGCCTTCGCACCCGGGCCCGTGGCTCCGCGCGACAGCAGGCGGGCCATCAGACCTTCTCCACCCGGGTCGGCCTTGGCGACGAGAACATCGCCGAGGAGACCGCACCCGACGAGGACGACGGACGGTGACGGGTCGCCGGCTCGTCGGTACCCGGATCGCCGAGATAGGCGGTGCGCACGCGTGGGTCGGCGGCCACCCTGGCGGGTGGTCCCTCGGCGATCAGTTCGCCGGCGTCGAGCACCACGACCCGGTCGCAGACTCCCATGATCACATCCATGTCATGTTCGTTGAGCAGAATTCCGAGTCCCCAGTCGTCGGCGAGCCGGCGCAGCAGGGCTGCGACCTCGGCGCTTTCGGACTCGTCCAGTCCCGCGCACGGCTCGTCGAGCAGCAGCACCCCCGGCCCCGCGGCGATGGCGCGGGCGATCGCCAGCAGACGACGACGTCCGTAGGGCAGGTCGGAGACAGTACGCAGCAGATCGTCGCGCAGGCCGAAGGCGTCGATGGCGGCAAGCGCCGGCGCCGGCAGCGGACGTGACCGCGGCAGTACCAGATCGGTGAGATAGGCGGCGGCGTCGCGACGATCACTGGCAGCCTGGATGTTCTCGAGCACCGTGAGGTCGTCGAAGAGCTCGAGGTTCTGGAACGACCGGCTGATCCCGGCCCGGGCCCGACGATGCGCGGACAGCCGGTCCACCCTGATGTCGCCCAGCGTCATCGACCGCACGGTGGACGGCGTGTAGCCGGTGATCGCGTCGATCACCGTCGTCTTGCCCGCGCCGTTCGGGCCGATCATGCCGACCACCTGACCCGGTTCGACCCGCAGGTCGACGTCCCGTACCGCCGCCACCGCCCCGAACCGGACCGTGAGCCCCCACACCGACAACGTCGCCGGTTCCCCCGATCGGCCCCCCCGCCCCGACCAGCCCGCACCCGGCGACCCGGCCGTACTCACCGAACCGGCCGTACTCACCGGGCCTGCCGTACTCGCCGGGCCGGTGCCCTCGTCCGACCGGGAGGTGGGGCCCAGGGCGCGGTGCAGGCGGGTGGCGTCGGCGCGGCCGCGGCGTTCGGCGGCGCGCGGGACGAAGCGGTCGTAGAGCGCGGCGGCAGCGCGGGCGTTCTCCGGCGCCATCCCACCGCCGGAGCGGGACAGGACGACGACGAGGATGATCCCGCCGATCAGCGGCACGTACCGGTCCGGATGGGTCAGTACATGTCGCAACGCGCCGCTGAGCAGGGCCGCGATGGCCGCACCGAGAACGGCGCCGAGCCAGAGCAGCGGGCGGCGGGCGCCTGGGCCGACCAGGCGGTGCCCCGCGCCCAGGCGGTACGCGGTGCGCGGATCGCGGTGCAGCGCCGCCATCCCGGCGAAACCCAGCAGGCCACCGACCGCGGCGAGCAGCACCCGAAGCAGCCATCCGAGCCGACTGATCCACCCTCCCAGCGCCATCCCCGCACGGGCCAGCAGGGCCCCGGGGGCGAGCAGCGCCCCGGTGAACGCGCCGCTGACCCAGCCCACCCCGCCGACCACCGCGTAGGAGATCAGCAGGATCGACGGGAACGGCGAGAAGTTCCCATGGCCGTAGTCGATGTTGCCGTTCTCGCCGAACAGGTAGAACGCGTAGAGCACACCGCCGAATCCGGCGATCGCCGCCGAGAGCGCGAACGCGTACAGCTTGGCGCCGACCACGCTGATGCCCAGCGCCGCCGCGGCCCGCTCGTTGGTACGCACGGCGATGAGGCGGCGTCCGGCCCGGCCCCGACGCAGGTTGGCCACCGCGAGCGCGACGAGCACGAACGCGACCACCGACAGGGTCGCGAAGCCCCGCGGATCACCCAGCGGGTCCAGCCGCACCCCCAGGAAACGCTGGTGGCCCACCACCGTCCCCTCCGGACGGGCCAGGTCACCGAACAGCGAGCCAAGCCCACCGGCCCCGTCGGGGGGTGGCGAGTGGTAGCCCCGTTGGAACAGCAGCGCGTCGACCGCCGCACCGAGGCCCAGCGTGACCACGGCCAGCTGGAGCCCCCGGGTGCGCAGCGCCGGGAGCGCGAACAGCAGTCCGACCAGCGCGGTCCCGGCGACACCGACGGCCATCGCCGCCTCCAGCGGCCAGCCACGGGTCGCCACCAGGCGTCCGGCGATCAGCGCGGCGATACCGGAGAAGGCCAGCTGCCCGAGCGAAAGCTGCCCGGTGAACCCGACCAGCACCACCACCGACAGCAGGATGAGCGCCCACAGGGCGTTCGCGTCGAGCGCGTCCACCCAGTCGGTGGGCAGCACCCACCACACCGCGGCGAGCGTGGCCGCGAGCACGACAGCGAGGGCGCGCGGATGGACCCGTCCACTGCCGAGCACCGGATGACGTTCGGCGACATGGCCCCGTTCGGGCAGGCCACGGCCACGCACCGCGAGGTAGAAGACGATGACGGCCAGCGGGATGGCCCGGTCGACGCCCCGCCAGAACGGGTGATGCGCCACCAGTTCGTACTGGGTCTCCACCTCGACCAGGCCGAGGACGAGCCCGCCGACGAGCACCACCGGAAACGAGTGGAACCGTCCGATCAGGGCCACGGCGAGCGCCGGCACGATCAGCAGCAGCAGGTTCGCCGAGGACAGCGGGTTCTGCAGCGGCGCGAGCAGCACACCGGCGAGGCCCGCGAGGCCCGCGCCGACACCCCAGGCCGCGGCGGCCAGCGCGTCCACCGACCAGCCGAAGGTCTCCGCGGCCCGCGGGTTCTCGGTGGCGGCGGTCGCGGCGAGCCCCAGCGTGGTGAACCGGAACACCGCCCACAACGCCCCGACCAGCACCGCGACCGCGCCGAGCCGAACGAAGATGCTGACCTCGATGTCCGTGCCGGCCAGTTCCACGCTGCCGCGGGGCAGCACCGCCGGGGACGTTCGCACGGCGCCGGCGAACATCAGCGTCAACGACGACTCGAGGATGATCAGTAGCCCGAGGGTCGCCATCAGCCGCAGCAGTGCCGTGGCCTCCCGCAGCGGGCGCATCACCAGGATGTGGAAGGCGACACCGATCGCCGAGGTCGAGGCCACCGCCAGCACCGCCGCGGGCAGCAGGGGCAGCCCCCATGGCCCGTGCAGCCCATGCAGGACGTAGGCCGACCAGGCGACCAGCGCGCCCTGCGCCATGTTGAGCACGCCGGCGCCACGGGCGATCACCACCACCCCGGCGGCGACCAGTGCGTAGAGCGCACCAGAACCAAGACTGAGCAGGGCGAAACCCATGACGTCGTCCACGACCGGTCCACATCTGCTCTGGACGCGTGCCTCCCGGCCGCGCCCTACCGTTATCCCCCGGCGGTTCCCCCCACCGCCGTATCCCGACCACGCCCGATCACACCAGGGCCTACCTGATCATGCCCGATCGCGCGTGGCCTGGTCGGGGCAGGTCGGCAGGAGACCTGGATTCCCGATCACGGCAACGGACGTGACGGTACGACCCTCCGAACGGGCCAGACAAGCAAACCGCCCACAACGGCGACCACGGACGGGCCCGCCCGGGCGGGCCATCCCCCGGATGGCACTCGCACCAGTTCGTAGGGTGTCGTCGCCCGGACCGGGGATGGTGATGCCGCTGTTCACCCGGTACACCTAGAAGGGACGGACGTGGCGCCTGCCTGGTCCGGCGGACGAGAGTGGGACGGATGACTGAGCTGGTGCCAGGCGCGAACGCGCCGCTGCCTCCGGGCCCCGTCCTGGTCCGCCTGCGCGGGCCGTTCGACCTGTGCGCGCTGGTCGTCTCGGTGAACGGCAAGGTCAGCGGCGACGACGACTTCGTCTTCTACAACCAGCCACGCACGCCCGGGGTCACCCTGGCCGACACCGAGATCACCATCGATCCGGCGGCGCTGCGCCCCGGCGCCGAACGCGTCGTGCTCGCGGCCAGCCCCAGGGACGACACCTCCTCCTTCGGCCAGCTACCGCCGCCCGTGGTGACCCTGCACAACCTGCGGGGGACCCTGCTGGTCCACTTCACCCCGCCGCCGCTGTCCCGCGAGACCGTTCTCACGCTGGTCGAGATCTACCGCCGTGGGCAGGACTGGAAGGTCCGCGCCGTCGGCCAGGGCTACGCCGACGGGCTCGCCGGCCTCGCCCGCGACTTCGGGGTGGTGGTCGACGACGACGGTCGCGCCGCCGCACCCCCACCGGCCGCCCCGTCGCCCCCCGCGATCCGGCCGCTGTCGCCACCCCAGGCCCCGTCCCAGGCCCCGCCTGGTCCCGGGCCGGCGCCGACATCGTCTGTTCGGATCCCACCCGGGATGGGGTCACCGGGCGAGGCGCACCAGCCGGTGGGGTTCAGGTCCGGCGCGGCACCCGCCTGGCACGGTGGGGCGGCGTCGTTCGGCGACGGCCTCCCGCCGATGCTCGCCCAGGTCGTCACGCTGACGAACCTCGAACGCGGACGGGCCGGGCTCTCGGCGCTGAGCATCGACCCGGTGCTGACCGCGGCCGCCGACGGGCACAGCACCGACATGGCCAGACGCGGCTTCTTCGCCCACACCAGCCCCGACGGACGCACCGTCTCCGACCGGGTGACCGCGCTCGGTTATCGCTACTCCCGCGTCGCCGAGAACATCGCCGCCGGTCAGACGTCCGCCGAGGAGGTCGTCGCCGGCTGGATGGACAGCCCCGGTCACCGCGCGAACATCCTGCTGCCGCAGCTACGCGAGATCGGCGTCGGCTACGCCGTCGGCGGCGAACACGGCACCTACTGGACCCAGGTCTTCGGCACGAAGCTCTGACCGACCCCGACCCCGACCCCGACCCCGACCAGTCCGGCCCGGGCCCGAGCGGTCCGGTCCGGACCGACCCAGTCATGGCCAGGCCGGGTGACGAACGACGATCACCCGGCGATCGGACGTCCCCGCAGGATGACGAGCTCGGGGGCGGCGAGGACGCCCAGGTCGGCGCGGGGGTCCTCGGGGTAGACGACGAGGTCGGCGGGGGCACCCTCGGTGAGGGCGGGATGGCCCAGCCAGGCCCGGGCGGACCAGGTGGCGGCGGCGAGGGCCGCGTCGGTGGGAAGGCCGGCGCGGTGCAGTTCGGCGACCTCGGCGGCGACCAGCCCGTGGGGCAGGCTGCCGCCGGCGTCGGTGCCGACGTAGATGGGGATGCCGGCGTCCCAGGCGGCGCCGATGGTCTCGTAACGGCGGGCGTGCAGGTCGCGCATGTGCGCGGCGTAGGCGGGGAACTTCGCCTCGGCGCCACGGGCGATGTTCTCGAAGGTGGCGATGTTGACCAGGGTGGGGACGATGGCGACGCCACGCTCGGCGAACAGGGGGATGGTGTGCTCGGTGAGTCCGGTGGCGTGTTCGACGCAGTCGATGCCGGCGTCGACGAGGTCGGCGAGCGCGGCCTCGGCGAAGCAGTGGGCGGTGACGCGGGCTCCGGCGGCGTGGGCGGCGTCGATGGCGGCCCTGGCGACCTCCGGTGGCCAGCAGGCGGCCAGATCACCGAGGTCACGGTCGATCCAGTCGCCGACGAGCTTGATCCAGCCATCGCCGCGGGCGGACTGGGTGAGAACCTCGGCGACGAGATCGTCCGGCTCGACCTCGGCCGCGTAGTTGCGGATGTAGCGGCGGGTGCGGGCGATGTGCCGGCCCGCCCGGATGAGTCGTGGCAGGTCAGGACGCTCGTCGACCCAGCGGGTGTCGGCTGGGGAGCCGGCGTCCCGCAGGAGCAGGGCGCCGGCCGAACGGTCGGTGCGGATCTGCTGTTCGGCGGTGGGCTGGTCGACGGCGCCGTGCGCGTCGAGGCCGACATGGCAGTGTGCGTCCACCAGGCCGGGCAGGGCCCAGCCGGTCACGGTCCGCACATCGCGGGCGGCGTCGCCGAGGGGTGCGGTGAGACTGATCCGCCCGCCGATGACCCACACCTCGTCGAGCGTCTCCGTCGGCCCGACGAGCACCGTCCCGCGGATGTGCAGCGTCGGTCCGCCCGCGACGGTGGACGCCCCATCGCTCGATGTCACCATCGCGCCTCCTCGGCCGACCGGGAGCCTGAGTCTGTCGGCTCCCAGTCTGCCCGCCCGGCAACCGAACAGGCCGACCGAGAGGCGCACCGAACACGGCGTCGCGTACGGGTCTAGACGTCGAGCTGGCCTTCGATGGAGCGCAGGCGATGACGGGCGAGGGCGAGATTCGAGCGGCTCTTGTCGAGCACCAGGTAGATGAAAAGGCCACGGCCGGAATGACTCTGCAACAGGCGGATGAGATGGTACTGGCGACCCAGGGTGATCAGGATGTCCTCGATCGTGTCCTGGAGGCCGAGGCTTTCCATCGTGCGCAGCTTTGCCCGGATCACCTCGGTGTTGCCGGCGGCGGCGATCTCCAGGTCGAGCGAATGGGGATTGCCAGCCGTACCGAGGGTCATACCGCTGGTGAAGTCGACGAGCGCGGCTCCGAGTGCGCCCCCGATCTCCAGCGTCTCCTTCAGTGCGATGTCGACACTGTTCATATCTCCTCCAGCTTGCCTAGGGTTTTTGGCTCGTCCGCCGTCGCCATCACCGGCAACCGTCACCAGGTCACGCGAACCGCGTGTCGACACACGTCCCCGCATCACAGTCCCTTGCCGACTAGAAAACGTCCGATCTCCGACTGCCAGGACGAAGTGTAGCCAACGACAACCGGAGCACACCAGACCGGAAGAAAAAGAAAAAGGACATGCGGACAGGAAGACAACACGCCCCTCCAGGCCGAATACGGAAAGTATCGTCCAACTATTGATCGACCAAAAAGAAAACTGATCTCATGTATTTCTCGAAGACCAATCAGATGCCTGATACAAAGCGGTAGTGGATTTCTGGGCAGCCCGTGGACGCCGATACCGAACCGTCCGGCCAGGGCCGACAGGCACCGTCTACGGGGTGATCGCCCACTTCGTGGGTAGAAGCGCCGACATGGCCGATCGGGACGCACCGGAACGCCACACGACGGCGCCAGGACCAGTGCCGACATCGCCGCGAGCGTCGCGGGCATCGCGTCGGGTGCCACGACGCGTGTCGCGTCGGGTGGCGTCCGCCCTGCTGGTGATCGTGAGCGCGGTGCTGCTGTGGACGAGCTGCGCGGACGGATCGTCCGCCGACGGATCCGCGGTGGCACCGGGAACGGCCCCCACGGCGGCCGGCGCATCCGGACGGTCACCGGCCGCGCGGCCAGCCGGCGACGGGAGCGGACGGTCCCGCGCGACCGCGCACGGCGATGATCCGGGGCCGGCGGGATCGAGCGGGCAGCGGGCCGACATGGCGCAGGAGCCGATGGGTGGGCGGACGTTGCTGCCGCACTACCGGATCGTCGCGCACTACGGATCGGTCGGCGGTGGGGCGCTCGGCGTGCTCGGCGAGGGAACACCCGAGCAGGCGGCGCGGCGGGTGCTGGCCGCGGCGGCGCCGTTCGGCGCGGGTGATCGGCCGGTGCAGCCGGCGATGGAGCTGATCACCACGGTCGCGGCGGCCGCACCGGGTGCGGACGGGCTCTACAGCAGCACGCTGTCGGACGACGCGATCACGCCGTATCTGACGGCCGCCCGCGCGCACCGGATGCTGCTCATCCTGGATCTGCAGCCGGGCCGCGCGCGTTTCCTGGACCAGGCGAAGCGCTATGAGCGTTTCCTGCGGGAACCGGATGTCGGGCTTGCCCTGGACCCCGAATGGAAGATGGGGCCGGGTCAGGTTCCCGGCCAGCGGATCGGCAGCAGCGATGCCGCCGGCATCAACGAGGTGTCCGACTGGCTCGCCGGGATCGTGCGCCACGACCGGTTGCCGCAGAAACTGTTCGCGGTGCACCAGTTCACCCAGTCGATGCTGCCGGACCGGGCGAACATCGTGGCCCGGCCGGAACTGGCCACCATCTTCCACATCGACGGCTTCGGTGCCCGCCCGGACAAGCTGGAGAAATACGCCCTGCTGCGCGCCGCGCCGCCGTTCTTCACCGGAGTGAAGCTTTTCCTCACCCAGGACTCGAACATCTTCAGCCCGGCGGAGACGCTCACCTTCACGCCCCCGCCGGACCTCGTCACCTACCAGTAGAACAACGGATCAGCCGCGCCACCAGGGGCCGGTGATGGCGACGGTCAGACCGTCCCCCTGGATGTTGGCGTAGAGCCACTTGCCGTCGGCGGAGAAGGTGGCACCGGCCCATTCGCTGTCGCTGCCGGCGTTGCGGGCCAGCGGGTAGGGGGTGCCGTCCGCGGACGGGGCGACCAGGTAGTTCTCGCCGTCGCCGTCCTCGCACAGCACGATCCCGCCGAACGGCGAGACGGTGATGTTGTCCGGCGAGTCGAAGCGTCCGCCGACCTCGAGGCGCAGCACCAGTTCGAGGGTGGCGCGCTTCGGGTCGAACCGCCAGACCTGCCCGGAGTGGTCGAGGGCCGCCCCCTCGGACACCTTCGCGTAGCTCGACACGAGGTAGATGACACCGCGCGACCAGAAGATGCCCTCGGCCTTCGGCACCCGGGTGACCTTGGCGTTGTCGAACTGGGCGCGCACCGAGACGGTGGTGGCGTCCGGGTCGGGCACGTCCACCCAGGTGACCGAGAGCCTGGTGCCGAGGTCACGCACGGCGGACAGATCCCGCACGGCCGGGACCTGCAACGCCTGCAGCTTCCCGCCGGCGCGCAGGCTCCCCGGCCCACCGTGCGCCCGCTTCGGCTGGAAGCGGTACACCAGGCCATAGGGCTTCGCGGCGTCCTCGGTCAGGTAGACGGTGCCATCGCGCGGGTCGATGGCGACGGCCTCGTGCGGGAACCGACCGAGCGCGGTCAGCGGCACCGGGGCGTCGTCACGCAGGCGGCCGAACGGGTCGACCTCGAAGACGTACCCGTGCTTCTTGGTGAGCCCCGCCTCGGACGCCGGGGTCGCCTCGGTCTCCTCGCAGGTCAGCCACGTGTTCCACGGCGTTCCGCCACCGGCGCAGTTGCGGTAGGTGCCGGCGAGGCTCGGGACGTGCCGCAGCAGCCGGTCCCCCGCGACGGTGAGGGTCGTCGTCCCGCCCGGGGTCGCCGGGTCGTAGACCAGCCCCGGGCGCTGCGGCACGATCGGGTCCTTCGTCCCCGGGGACAGCTCGTGGTTACGCACCAGGACGCTGCGCCCGATCCCCGCCGGGAACGCCCGCATCCCGTCGTGCGCGGCCGGCACGAGCCCGCCGCCGGGCCCGTCCAGGGTGTCCTTACCCGCCTTCGAGAACACCGTGTAGCGGAACCCCTTCGGCAGGTCCACCACCTTCTTCGGGTCCGCGACGAGCTCTCCGTACCCCTTGAACGCCGCCGGGGTCGCCGCGTTCGCCGTCCCCGCGAACACCGCGTCCACCGCACCGGCGAGCGCGAATCCAAGCCCTGCTGTCCCAGCTCCGGCCATCAGCTGTCGACGGTTGACTGACATGCGTCTCCTCCTCGTGGACGCCGCTGTCCCGTCGGCGCCCCGAGCGACGCTCACAGCCGAAGATGTCCGGAGATCAACGCCGACCGAAACGTCAGTACACGTCCAACCATCCGATCAGCGATCTCCCCGCCCGCCACCCGCCCCGCACCCCCACCAATCCGAACAAAACGGACGCACTCACACCCCACCGGCCACCGATCATCCTGGGCGCGGCCGCATGCCGAGGGTTGTTCGACCCCCTGCCGAGGGTTGTTCGGTGTGTCGAGGCCGAAATTCCCGATCAACCCTCGGCAGGAAGGGTGTTGGCTTCGGCGGCTCGGTGACGTGGCCGTTCAGGGTGCGCCGGGACGGGCGGCGAGCTACCTGGTCGTGGTGATCTCGGACCGGCGCCGGGGCTTCGCCGAGGGGCAGGGGCCGCGGGCCACCGAGGAGCCGGGGCCACCGACCGGCGGCTCGTCCAGCGGGTCGAAGCCGCCGCCGTCCACCGGCGGCAGGGGGCAGCCGGCGTCGGGGAGGTCGAGGCTCAGGGGGGCGGCGAGGGGGGCGGCGGAGTCGAGGGAGATGGCGGGGTCGGAGCCGGGGCCGCGCAGCAGGCGGGTGCCGTCGGGGAGGTTGCCGGTGGTGGCGGCGTCGCGCAGGTACTCCCACAGGGCGCGTTGGAGTTCGACGGCGGCGCGGGTGGGTTCGACGTCGCGGCGGCGGGCCAGGCCGATGGTGCGTTGCAGGCCGGGTGGGGAGAACGGGGTGACCCGCATGCCCAGGCGCCGGGCGACCATGCTCGGGATGACGGCGCTGCCCAGGCCCGCGGCGACGAAGCCCAGCACGGCGTCCATCTCGCCGCCCTCGATGGCGAAGGTGGGGTCGAAGCCGGCCTCCCGGCAGGCGGTGACGGTGGCGTCACGCAGGTCGTAGCCGCGGCGGAACATCACGAGCGGATGGTCGCGCAGGTCGGCGACGTACAGCGGGCGGCCGGTGACCAGCGGTGGCTCGTCCCGGGACGTCACGAGGACCAGGCTCTCGCGGATCAGCGGCGAGGTGGCCAGGGCCGGGTCGGAGCTCTGCAACGGCAGGATGATCAGGGCGAGGTCGAGGTCGCCGCCGGCGAGGTCGCGGATCAGGTCGCGGGAGCCGCCCTCCTCGACGAGCAGACGGATACCGGGGTAGCGCTGGTGGAACAGGCGTAGGACGTCCGGCAGGAACCCGGTGCACAGGCTGGGGGTGGCACCGAGGCGGACGGTGCCGTGGCGTAGGTCCAACAGCTCGTGGACGCGCTGGCGAGCCGTCTCCGTGTCGGCGAGGATGCGGCGTGCGAGCGGCAGGAGCGTCTCGCCGGCGGCGGTGAGGCTGATGTTGCCGCGGGCGCGGTTGAACAGTGGTGCTCCCAGCTCCTGTTCGAGCGACCGGACCTGCTGGGAGAGTGAGGGTTGCGCCACATGCATGCGCTGCGCGGCCCGGGTGAAATGCCGGGTCTCCGCGACGGCGACGAAATAGGCGAGCTGGTGGAGCTGCACATCCGTCAGCGTAGCCCTCCATAGCGCCCGGCTATGGACTCGAGCTTTATCATGTCTTGGACCTCTGCTGGCCACGGCTCTAGGGTGCGGGCGTGGCTGTAACAACCCCGACGCGACCGGCGCCCGCGGCACGCCCAGCGCGACCCGCTCGGTCCTCCTTCGCCCCGTTGAACTTCTGGCGTTCGACGATCGGCAAGAAGACCGTGATGGCCGTCACCGGCCTGCTGATGCTGGCGTTCCTGCTCGCACACATGCTCGGTAACCTGAAGATCTTCTATGGCCGTGATGATTTCGATCACTATGCCGACTGGCTCCGCACGATCGGGGAACCGGTCCTGCACGGAGCTTGGTATCTGTGGATCCAGCGGTTCGTCCTCACGCTGGCGGTCGTCCTGCACGCCGTCTCCGCCTACCAGCTCAGCCGACGCGATCTGAAGGCCCGTCCGGCCAAGTACGCCCACAAGCAAAGGGCGAAGGCCGGCTACGCCGTGCATGTCATGCGTTACGGTGGCATCACCCTGGCGTTGTTCATCATTTACCACATCCTTGACTTCACCTCGCTCACGTTGAACCGGCACGGGGTCGAGGGCGCCGCCTACGACAACGTCGTCTCGAGTTTCAGCGTGTGGTGGGTCACCGCCATCTACATCCTCGCGATGATCTTCCTGGGGCTGCACATCCAGCATGGTTTCTGGAGCGCGGCGCAGACGCTGGGGCTGAACCGGCCGAGCCGTGACCGCGCGGTGCACGGCATCGCCACGGGGCTCGCCGTGCTGCTCACCGTCGGATTCCTGATCGTTCCGGTGGCAGTCCTCGCCGGCCTGGTGGACTGAGAAGAAGGCTGATATGACGTTCTTCAAGCTCGGCGACGACATCGCCGACACGCGCGCGCCGGACGTCCCGATCGAACAGCGCTGGGACAAGCGCCGCTTCGACGCCAAGCTCGTCAACCCGGCCAACCGCCGCCGCCACTCCGTGATCATCGTGGGGACGGGCCTGGCCGGCGGGGCCGCGGGGGCGACCCTGGCCGAGCAGGGCTACCACGTCATCCAGTTCTGCTACCAGGACTCGCCGCGGCGCGCCCACTCGATCGCCGCGCAGGGTGGCATCAACGCGGCGAAGAACTACCGCAACGACGGCGACTCCGTCTACCGGCTGTTCTACGACACGGTCAAGGGCGGTGACTTCCGCGCCCGGGAGTCCAACGTCTACCGGCTGGCCCAGACGTCCACGCAGATCATCGACCAGTGCGTCGCGCAGGGCGTCCCGTTCGCCCGCGAGTACTCCGGTCTGCTCGACACCCGTTCGTTCGGTGGTGTGCAGGTCGCCCGGACGTTCTACGCCCGTGGCCAGACAGGTCAGCAGCTGCTGATCGGCGCCTATCAGGCGCTGTCGCGTCAGATCGACGCGGGCAACGTCGAGATGCACGAGCGCACCGAGATGCTCGACCTGATCGTCGTCGACGGCCGTGCCCGCGGCATCGTCGCCCGCGACCTGGTCACCGGGCAGATCTCCACCTACCTCGCGGACGCGGTCGTGCTCGCCACCGGCGGCTACGGCAACGTGTTCTACCTGTCGACGAACGCCAAGAACTCGAACGCGAGTGCGATCTGGCGGGCGCACCGGCGCGGCGCGTACTTCGCCAACCCGTGCTACACGCAGATCCACCCGACCTGCATCCCGCGGTCCGGCGAGTACCAGTCGAAGCTCACCCTGATGAGCGAGTCGCTGCGTAACGACGGCCGGATCTGGGTGCCCAAGAAGGCCGGCGACACCCGCTCCCCCGACCAGATCCCCGAGGAGGAGCGCGACTACTACCTCGAGCGCATCTACCCGGGCTTCGGCAACCTGGTCCCCCGCGACATCGCCTCGCGTGCCGCGAAGAACCAGTGCGACCTCGGTCGCGGTGTCGGCCCCGGCGGCCTGGGTGTCTACCTCGACTTCGCGGACGCCATCCGCCGCCTCGGCGAGGACAAGGTCCGCGAGAAGTACGGCAACCTGTTCGAGATGTACGACCGGATCACCGGCGAGGACCCGTACAAGGTCCCGATGCGGATCTACCCCGCCGTCCACTACACGATGGGCGGCCTGTGGGTGGACTACGACCTGCAGAGCACCATCCCGGGCTGTTTCGTCGTCGGTGAGGCGAACTTCTCCGACCACGGCGCCAACCGCCTGGGCGCCAGCGCGCTGATGCAGGGCCTCGCGGACGGCTACTTCGTGCTGCCGCCGATGCTCGGCAACTACATCGCCTCGAGCAAGTTCGACAAGGTCACCGAGGCCCACCCCGACGTCGTCGAGACCGTCAACGAGGCGACCGGCCGGCTCACCAAGCTGCTGTCGATCAACGGCGAGCGCACGGTGGACTCGTTCCACCGCGAGCTCGGCGAGATCATGTGGGACGAGTGCGGCATGGCCCGCAGCGAGGACGGCCTGCGCAAGGCGCTGGGCCGCCTGCCCGAGCTGCGCGAGGAGTTCTGGCGCTCGGTGAAGGTGCCCGGCACCGGGTCCCAGGTGAACCAGAGCCTCGAGCGGGCGAACCGGGTCTCGGACTTCCTCGAGCTCGGCGAGCTCATGTGCGTCGACGCGCTGCACCGCGAGGAGTCCTGCGGCGGCCACTTCCGGGTGGAGAGCCAGACCCCCGACGGTGAGGCCCGCCGCGACGACGAGCGCTTCGCCTATGCCGGCGCGTGGGAGTTCGGCGGCACCGGTGAGCAGCCCATCCTGCACAAGGAACCGCTGAACTTCGACTACGTCCACCTCGCCCAGCGCAACTACGCGTGACGGCGGGCGTGCACGACGTGGCAGCGACAGACTCCCCCTTCCTACCCGACCACGACAGCGAGAGCGCGAGGAGCGGAACGTGAAGCTCACCCTGCGGATCTGGCGCCAGGCCGGCCCGGCCGACTCCGGCCGCATGGTGGCCTACGAGGTCCCCGACGCCAACCCGGACATGTCCTTCCTGGAACTGCTCGACGTGCTCAACGAGCGGCTCACCCTCGAGGGCGACGACCCGGTGACCTTCGACCACGACTGCCGCGAGGGCATCTGCGGCGCCTGCGGTGTGGTCATCAACGGACAGGCGCACGGGCCGCGTGAGCGGACCACCACCTGTCAGCTGCACATGCGCGAGTTCTCCGACGGCGACGTGATCGACGTCGAGCCGTGGCGCTCGGTGGCGTTCGGCGTGGTCAAGGACCTCATGGTCGACCGGTCCGGCCTCGACCGGATCATCCGGGCCGGCGGCTACGTCAGCGTCAACACCGGCAGCGCCCCCGAGGCGCACGCCACCCCCGTGCCGAAGCCGATCGCGGACACCGCGTTCGACAACGCCACCTGCATCGGCTGCGGCGCCTGCGTCGCGGCCTGCCCGAACGGCTCGGCGATGCTGTTCACCTCGGCGAAGGTGACGCATCTCAACAGCCTGCCGCAGGGCGCCCCCGAGCGGTCCGAGCGTGTCCTCAACCTCGTCGAGGCCATGGACGCCGAGGGCTTCGGTGGCTGCACCAACACCGGCGAGTGCACCAACGCCTGTCCGAAGGGCATCCCCCTGGACAGCATCGCCACCCTCAACCGCGAGTACCTGCGCGCCTCCCTCGGCCGCAAGTAGGCACCCGCACCACCCGCACCACCCGCGCGGCTGACCGCCCCGGGTGGGGGTGTGGGGAACTGTCGAGATGCGGGCACGACGGGAACGGACGGACAATAGGCGGGTGCAGGGGCGTAACGGGAAGGTGCCGGACCAGGTCGCCATCGTGGGCGGGGGGATGGTCGGGCTGTGTGTCGCGTGGTTCCTGCAGGAACGAGGGGTGCGGGTCGTCGTCTTCGACCGGGACCGGTTGACCTCGGGGGGCGAGCCGGCGGGGGCGGGGTCGTCGTGGGGGAACGCGGGCTGGCTGACGCCGGGGCTCGCCACACCACTGCCTGACCCGGCGGTCCTGCGCTACGGGCTGCGGGTGCTGTGGCGCTCGGATTCGCCGGTGTACGTGCCGCCGGTGGCCGATGCGCGGCTGGCCCGGTTCGTCGCGGGGTTCGTCCGGCACAGCACGCATCGGCGGTGGCAGGGCGCGATGCGGGCGCTGGCCCCGCTGACCAGTACGGCACTCGAGGCGTTCGACGAGCTGCGCTCGGGTGGGGTGGACGCACCGACCCGGGCGGCCGCGCCGTTCCTCGCCGGTTACCGGGAGCGCGCCGACCTCGACGAACTGCTGCGCGAGCTGGACGGAGTGCGCGCCGCGGGCCAGCCCGTCGACGTCGAGGTACTCGACCCCCTCGCCGCCCGCGATCTCGAACCCCTGCTGAGCGCGCAGGTCCGCCACGTCGCCCAGGTGCACGGGCAGCGGTACCTCGATCCGGGACGGTTCGTCGCGGCGCTCGCCGACGCGGTGCGTGAACGCGGCGGCATCATCCACGAGTCCACCCCGGTACACGGCGTCCACGCCGCGGGGGCGGGCTACGTCGTGGACACCGTCCCCACAGTGGACGGCTCCGCGACGGACGGACGGTTCGACGCGGTGGTGGTGGCGACCGGGGCATGGCTGCCACGGTTGACCAGGTCCTTCGGGGTGCGGGTGCCGGTGCAGGCGGGGCGGGGATACAGCTTTCACGTGGCGACGCCGCGGCCGCCGGTCGGACCGATCTACTTTCCCGCGTCGAGGGTGGCGTGCACGCCCGTCGGGGACGGGCTGCGCGTCGCCGGGATGATGGAGTTCCGCCGCCCGGACGCGCCGGCGGACCCGCGTCGCATCCAGGCGGTGGTCGAGGCAAGCCGTGGCCTGCTGGCCGGCGTCGACCTGGACGTGCGCACCCACGAGTGGGTCGGCCCGCGCCCCTGCACCCCGGACGGCCTGCCCCTGATCGGCCGGACGACGGCACCGGGCGTCTTCGTTGCCGGTGGCCACGGGATGTGGGGCATCACCCTCGGACCGGTCACCGGCAGGCTCCTGGCCGAAGCGATCACCACGGGAACCCCCGCCACGGACCTCACCCCCTTCGACCCGCTGCGCTGAGCATCCCCGCACCGCGCCACCCTCGCCGACCGCGGCCCGACCAGCATCGCGACCGAACAGCGACCCACGCGAGAATGGCCGCCCCCCGCATCAGTCGGGGGGCGGCCGGGTGGTCATCGCCGTGCGCCGCGGGACCGCAGGCTGCAGACGGCGCGACCAACGATCAGGGCCAGGCCTGGCATGGCCGTCATGCGAGGGAGCCGACGAGCCGGGTGTCGGGTCAGGGACGCCCCGGGTCGGTACCAGGCCTGGTCAGCGACCGGGCTGACAGGAAGCGCATCGGGTCAGGAACGGATCGGGTCAGCGACCGGTCGGGAAAGACGACGGGTCGGGTCAGGCTTCGGTGCGGGTGGCGGTGCCGGTGCTGGTGACGGCGCTCCGGCGCCGACGGGCGGCTACCCGCAGCAGTGCTCCGCCGCCGAGCAGGGCGACGGCGATCGAGGCCATGGCCCCGGTCTGGACTCCGGTGAAGGGCAGGGTGTTGCCGGCCGGGGTCGCGGCCGCGCCGCCGACACCACCGGCGCCGCCGCCGGCGCCGAACACGCCGACACCGACCCCCGCGACCACGCAGTTCGGGCCGCCGTCACCGTCCTTGTCCTTGTCCTTGCCCCAGTCCCCGTCCTTGTCCTTGTCCCAGTCCTTGTCCTTGTCCTTGTCGGAGAACCAGTCGCCGACCTGGGACAGCCAGTCCCCGTCCTTGTTCTCGGTGACCTTGTCCTCGGCAGTCTTGTCGTCGGCGAACTTGTCCTCGGTGACCTTGTCCCCGGTGGTCTTGTCCTCATCGAGGCCGGCGGCCTGGGCCTCCTTCAGCCCATCCTTTCCACCGTCCTTGATATTGTTGACGTCCTTGTTGACGTCCTTGTTGACGTCCTTGCCGTCCTTGTTGACGCCGCCGAAGCAACCTTCGTCGGCGACACCGCCGCCGCCGTGCTTGTCGTCGTCGTCCCAGTCGTGGTGGCGACCGTCCTTGTCAAGGAAGCCACCAATGAAGTTGGCGACCCAGGCCGGGTCGAACGGCAGGCCCTCGATGCCGTTCTCGCCGAAGCCGATGACGGTGACGGAGGCGTTGACGATGCGCGGGTCGATGTCGCTGCCGACCAGGTTCTGCTGGCCGGCGGTCGGGAAGTTCACCGGCACGGCGAAGCGTCCGGCCGCGTCGGCGATCACGGTGTTGATCAGCTCACCGTTGACCTTGATGTTGACGGAGTCTCCCGGGATGAATCCGCAGCCGCTGAACACGACGCTCTCGCCGGCGAGCACCACGGACTTGCTGACGGAGCCCGGGCCGATCAGTCCCGAGCAGTTGGTGGGCGGGTAGGCCTTGTCGTCGCCGAGGATCGGCTTGTCCAGGATCGGCTTGTCCAGGATCGGCTCGTCGAGAGCCGGGCCGCCGATCAGTGACTGGCCGGCCGCCGCCTGAGCAGCAGCCGCCTGAGCAGCAGCCGCCTGAGCGGGGTCCGGCTGGCCGAAGATGGGCAGGTGGACGTCCGGCGGGTTGACGACCGGTAGGTCAAGAGCCGATGCCGAGGCCGCCGGCAGGACGGCGAGCACCATGCCGCTGCCGGCCAGCACTGCGGCTCCGAGAGGTCGGAACTTCATACAGGCACTCCCTGCGGATGATCACGTCAAGTAGATGAACGATTGACGTGACGGAGAGTACGCAGCAACTACTCTCCGTGTCCACGACCTCGAGAGCTAGTTAGTAACTCTGCGTGACCATGGCGGGACGACCTGGACACCCTGGACGAGAAGTTCCTCGGGGATGGGAAGCGGTTGTGGACGGACAGCCACCACCGGCCCGGCATGCGGTTCGAGCACCTTGACCGTCAGGGTGCGGGTGACACCACGGTCGAGGGTCAGATAGGTGGAGACGACCGGCAGGCCACTCTCGGTGCCGGCATCCATGCCGATGGCGTGGCCGTCCACCTGGGCACCGGCGAACAGGCTGCCCCGTCCGGTGTAGATCGACAGCCAGATGTTGTTCTGCGCCAGGGGATTGCCGTTGGGGTTCGGCTCGTCCTCGCGGTTGCGGACGTAGGCCGACAGGCCGTCGGGGGCGGTGTTGGTCAGCTTGATCACGATGGTCACGGCGCCGCCGCCACCGGGCATTCGCTGAACCTGGTAACTGACCCTGCGTCGCAGCCAGTAGTCAAGCTTGCTCGCCGTCGCATTCTGCGTGACGACGGCGAGGTAGGGGCCGTCCCCGGTGGGCAGCGCGCCGCCCAACGCCGTCCCGGAAAGAACCTCCTGCTCGTCGGCGTGGTTGCTGGACACGAGAAGTCGCCCCTCACCAGCGGCGCGGGACAGCGCGGTCAGCAGCTTCGGTGTGTTCCCACTGCCCGATTCCACGGCCGCATAGGCGGCCTGGCCGACCTCGGCGAAGAAACGGTCGCGGCCGGCCACCGTCGGTATGCGCGCGTACACCTTCGACTCGACCAGATCGACCAGGGAACCTGCGGTCACCACCTCGCCGTCCGGCAACACCGCCGGACGGCTCGCCGCCAGCAGATAGGCCAACGTGGTCGGATCGACACTGATCGTGCCGTCCACATCGATGCCGGTTCCGGCCCGGTACAGGCCGGTGTAGAGGCGGCCGGCGGTCGGGTAGTCGGGCGTCAGGTTCGCGTTCGCCCACACCCGGTCCGGCCAGAACGCGCCGTAGCGCGCCGCGAACGGGCCGTTCAGGGCCACCGCGGGGTTTGCCTGGGTCGGACCGCCGGGAAGCGATCCGTTACCGGCGATGTCATCCAGGGACAGCTCGCCTCGCCGCGCGGTGAGCAGGCCGAAACCGCCGATGATGCCACCGTTCGCCCGGGACTCGGCCGGGTTCTGCACGATCAACAAGTAGCGCCGCGTCCCCTGCGCGCCCAGCATCCCCGGGCCGATCCGGGCCGCCAACGCCACACTGTCCAGGGCGTCGGAGAGGCTGGTGCCGCGCTGGATCACCTCGGCGCGGGCCGCGTCGACACCACTGATCCGGCCCGTCCAGCCGCAGTGTGGGCTGGCCTGCGCGGCCGTGCGCAGCGCCTCGAGCGCCGCCGTCGCCCGCTGCGCCGGGACACGGGCCGCGGCCAGCGCGTCCACGTTGATGCTCATCTGCCGCCGCAGCCGAGCCGGGTTGAGATCGTCACCGAGGTCGGCCACCGCGGGCAGTCCGGTCACCGCCATCGTGTCGAACGCCCGCACGAGCTGGGCCGCCGAACGCAACGGGCAGCCCGCCCAGGGCACGTGCCCGAAGGCCGACCAGACCGGGTCGTCGGTCAGCGCACGCGCGGCCCGGGCCTTCTCCCCGATCGCGGCGACCTGGGCGCTCAGCTGCGCCCGCGCCGGCAGATCGCCCGCCAGCACCTGCTGCTGCAACACGGCGACACGCTCACGCGCCTGGTCGAGCTGGGCCCGGACCAGCAGGGCGCGTACCCCCACCCAGCCGAGCAGCCCCACCGCCACGACGCCGAGCACGATGGTGCCCCCGACCAGCCGGCGATGCCGAGCCCACCAGCCCGGCCCCGGCTCCCCCGGTCCCGCGGGGTCCTTCGGTTCGCCCGTGCGACGGTCGGCGCCGGGCTCCCGCGGTACGCCGGGATCCTCCGTGGACGTCACCGACGCCGCGGCCGCCCTGGGGACCGGGACCGTGGCGGGAACAGGAACAGGAACGGGAACGGGAACGGGAACGGCCGAGGTGGCGTCCGGGGCCGTGTCCGCGCCGGGCTGACGAGGGACGCCCAGGTCGGTGTGCGGCGGCTCCAGGCGGGTCGCGCCCGGGTCGAACCCCCGCGTCGCCGATGGTGCTGGTGGTGCTGGTGGTGCTGGTGGTTCCTGCGGTTCCCCCGAAGCCCGCGCCGTCACCGATCCGAGCCGGCGTCGGCCGGCTGCTGCCCGGACTGTTCGGCGTCGATCGGTTCACGCGCGGACGGCACCGCGACCCCCGCGGCGTCTCGGCCACCGCCGGACTTCCCGCCGCGGCCGACACCACGGCGTCGTCCGGCAGCGGAACCCACCGCCGAACCGGCCTGGTCGGACCCGCGAGCCGCCCGTCCACCGGCCCGACGCTCGGTACCTTCCAGCTCGGTACCTTCCAGCTCGGCGCCCTCCAGCTCGACCGCGTCCAGTTCGGCCGCGTCCGGATTCGCGGCCCTGGTGGTGTCGCCACCGGTGCTGTCGTCGGAGTCGAGGTAGGCGTCCCGCGTGCTGCGGATGCGGACGGCGGCCGCGTCCTCGGTGTTCGGGTGGGCGAGGGTGGCGTCCGCGTCGGAGTCGGACAGGGGGTAGCTCGTCCCGGGCGGCCGCGACGGACGCACGCCGGCCTCCGTGGCGGCCGCCGAGCGACGGGCCCGTTCGGCGCCCCGGGTGTGCCGTCCATGCGGGGCGTAGCTGGTGTACTGGCCGTAGTAGGGGGCGTCCGGACCCTTGGTCGGGACCATGTTCAGGACGGTGCCGACCACCCGGGCGTCGACGGCACGCAGCGCGTCGGCGGCCTGGCGCAGCTGCTCACGACGGGTCTTGCCGATCCGGGCGACGAGCAGGACCCCGTCGGCGCGGCTGGCCAGGACCGCCGCGTCGGTGACGGGCAGCAGCGGCGGAGCGTCGATGAGGACGAAGTCGAACCGGGCGTGCAGGACGTCGAGCAGGTCGGCCATGTTGCGCGAGCCGAGCAGCTCACTCGGGTTGGGCGGGACCGGTCCGGAGGCGAGCACCTCGATGCGTCCGGAGCCGACCCGACCCTCGCCCCAGGGCTGTAGCACGTCGTCCAGGTCGGCGGCGCCGATGAGGACCGAGGTCAGGCCCGCGGCCGACTCGACGCCGAGGTAGGCGCTGAACGACGGGCGGCGCAGGTCGCCCTCGATCAGGCAGACCCGGTGGCCGCTCTGCGCCAGGCTGATCGCCAGGTTGCAGACGGTGGTCGTCTTGCCCTCGCCGGGCACCGCGCTGCTGACGATGATCGAGCGCGGGTCGGCGTCGACGTCGACGAACTGCAGGTTGGTGCGCAGCTGGCGGAACGCCTCGGCGCGGGCCGAGTGCGGGCGGGCGCTGGTGATCAGTGGATGCTGTGCGGTGTCCGCGTCAAAGATGATCATAGCGAGGTTCGGCAGGTCGGTGGCCTCCCGCGCGTCCTCCTGGCCGGTGAGGCTGGTGTCCAGGCGGAAGCGCAGGACGGCCCCGCCGACCCCGAGGATCAGTCCGAGCAGGATGCCCAGCGCGTAGTTGCGGGTGGGCTGCGGCGAGACCGGCGAGGTCGGCAGCTTCGAACGCTCCCAGACACTGACCCGCACCGTCGGTGGACTCTCCGAGTCCGTGGGTGCCTCGATCTCGGCGACGGCGCGGGAGAACTCTGTCCCCACCGCGTCCGCGATGGCCTGCGCCTGGCGCGGGTCACGATCCTGGATGGTCGCCTTGAGCAGCACCGTGTCCGGCACCGCCGCAGCGATGATCTTCGAACGCAGCTCCTCTGGCGTGGTGCGCAGGCGCAGTCGGTCGATGACCGCGCCCGCCACCCGGTCGCTGGCGACCAGGTTGGCATAGGACTTCACGCGCTGCTGGGACAGCAGACCACCCTGATAGGCGGACGCGGCGCCATCGGCGTTGTCCGGCGAGGAGACGACCATCGTCACCGAGGCCGCGTACACCTTCGCGGAGCGCCAGGTCAGCAGGCCCGCGAGCCCCCCGCCGAGAACCACGATGGCAAGTATGAGCATCCAGCTGCGGCGAAGGACGCGGACATAGTCGCGCAGTTCCACTCGTCGACCACCCTCCCGGGACGAACACCCCGACCACCCACCGTCATTGAGTACCCCCCCAACATACTCGATGAGTAGTCATTATTTTACTCTGAGTTACCCTTACTCTATGACCTCATGTGGAGACGTAGAGTAGACGGCGCGGTAGGTGCTCGGTGGACGGCGCACTTCGCGCGGCGCGTGTCGCGCCTGGAGCTGCGCCAGCGCGTCGGATTGCAGATCGTGCTCGACAGCCTGGCGATGGTCCTCGGACTCACCGCGGCGCAGATCGGACGGTTCGACCTCACCCTCGGCGCACTGTCGAGCCTCGGCTTCTGGGTGATCTGCGCGCTGGCGGTCTGCCTGCTCCACTTCCTCGGTACCGCCCTGCACCTCTACCTGGGGCGCTACCGGTTCGGTGGCTTCGAGGAGATCCTCGGCCTTCTGGTCGCGGTGGTCGCGACGATCGTCGGACTCATCATCGTCATCGCCGCGTTCGGCTCGCCCCGGCCGATGCCCCTGAGCGTTCCGCCGCTGGGCGGCACGGTGACCCTGGTGGTGATGTTCGGGGTCCGGTACTCCTGGCGGCTCGTCGAGGAGCAGCTGTTGCGCCCCGATCGGGCCAGCGCCGAACCACTGCTGGTCTTCGGCGCCGGAGCCGGCGGCGAAAGCGTGCTGGCGGCGATGCTGCGCACCGCGGACAGTCCATACTACCCCGTCGCACTGCTTGACGACAACCCGAAACTGCACAACCTGCGCCTGTTCGGCGTGCCCGTGCGCGGCGGGCGGGAGGCGATCGCCGCCACCGCCGACGCCAGCGGCGCCCGCACCCTGCTGGTCGCGATTCCGAGCGCCAACGCACACCTGCTGCGGGAGCTCACCAGAATCGCCGAGGACTCCGGGCTCGCCGTAAAGGTCGTACCCCGGGTCGCCGACCTGATCGACGGCCGGGTCGGCGTCGCCGACATCCGTGACCTCGACCTCGCCGACCTGCTCGGACGCCGCCAGGTCGCCACCGACATGACCGCCGCCGCGAGCTACCTCAGCGGCCGCCGGGTGCTCGTCACCGGCGCCGGTGGCTCCATCGGCTCGGAACTGTGTCGACAGATCTCCGCCTTCACCCCCGCCGAGCTCATCATGGTCGACCGGGACGAGTCCGCCCTACGCGCCGTCCAGCTGTCGATCTCCGGGCAGGCGATGCTCGACGACGAGTCGATCGTGCTCGGTGACATCCGCGACGTCGACCTGATGACCCGGCTGTTCGAGCAGCGCCGCCCACAGGTCGTCTTCCACGCCGCGGCGCTCAAGCACCTACCGCTGCTCGAGCGTTTCCCCGGTGAGTCGGTGCAGACGAACGTCTGGGGGACGCTGACCATCCTGCGCACCGCCGCGGCCTGCGGCGTCGACCGGCTGGTGAACATCTCCACCGACAAGGCGGCGAACCCGGTCAGCGCCCTGGGCTACTCCAAACGGATCACCGAGCGTCTCACCGCGCACGTCGCCGCCAGCGCGACCGGCACCTTCGTCAGCGTCCGCTTCGGCAACGTGCTCGGCAGCAACGGCTCCGTACTGACCGTGTTCGCCGGCCAGCTCGCCGGCGGCGGCCCCCTCACCGTCACCCATCCCGACGTCACCCGCTACTTCATGACCATCCCCGAGGCCGTCCAACTCGTGCTGCAGGCCGCCGCGTTCGGTGCGCCCGGCGAAGCCCTCGTCCTGGACATGGGCGAACCGGTCCGCATCGCCGACGTCGCCCGCCGCCTGGCCGCCCGCGAGCCGCGTCCCGTCGACATCGTCTACACCGGACTGGTCACCGGCGAGAAACTGCACGAGGAGCTCTTCGGTGACGACGAGTCCGACCAGCGCCCGCACCACCCACTGATCTCCCACGTGGACGTGCCCGCGCTCGACCCCACCGCCGCCCTCGCCCTCGATCCCTGGGCTCCCCGCGCCGAGGTCCTCGCCGGTCTGGCCGCCCTGGCCCACCCCGCCATCACCCCCGCGCCCACGTCCGCTCCCACTCCGGCTGCCGCGCCCGTCCCGGCTTCTGTTCCCGCCCCGGCCGCTGGGCTGATCCCCCGCCAGCCGACCCAGCAACGCTCCGATCCGGCCCGTCCCACGACGCCGTCCTGACCGGCCACGGACTCCGCGTCACATCCGACCTGGTTCGTCGCCAGAGAACGGCCAGCGGGCTCTCCCTGGTGAGTCCGGCCTGGTGAGCCCGCCGGACGGAGACGTCCAGCGCGGACGGCAACGGCGCCAACGGATCGGGGGGACACCGCGCGCATGGCAGCGACAGGACCACCATGCGCGCACCCGCGGTTTCGCCATGACAGCCCATGGCTGATCTCGTGGATGACAGGCGGAGGTCATCCACGAGAAGCGACCTACCGCGAGTCGGAACCCGGGGGTTCGGTGTCTGCGGGATGGGCGGAGCGGGCGGTGTCGGCGGAGCGGGCGGTGTCGGCGGAGCGGGCGGTGGGGACGGAGCGGGGGGGAGTGAGGCCGCGCTCGGTGTACCAGGCGACGGTGGCCTCGAGGGCGGTGGCGAGGTCGACGCCGTCGGCGTCGGGGAACAGCGCGCGCATCGTCGCGGTCGCGGCCTGCGAGTCACGGACGTCACCGGAGCGCGGCTCGTCATGGCGGACCGGCAGGGCGCGACCGAAGATCCTCTCCAGCTCACGGACCACCGTGAGCAGGTCGGTGCGGGTGCCGAAGGCGATGTTGACCGGGTCCGGGTGGCTCAGGCGGCGGAGCGCCGCGTCGCACAGCAGACCGGCGACACCGGAGACATAGGTGAAGTCGCGGGTCTGGCGGCCATCGCCGTGGACGGTCAGGGAACGACCGGCCAGCGCGGCCTCGATGAAGGTGGGGACGACCGCCGCGTAGGCATGTCCCATCGACTGGTACGGCCCGAACACGTTGAACAGGCGCACGGCGAGCACCGGCAGGCCGAAACCGGCCCGGTAGCCCAGCGCGTAACCCTCCGCCGCGAGCTTGGAGGCGGCGTAGGGACTGCGCGGCCGGCAGGGGGCCGTCTCGACGCGGGGCAGGGTGCCGCCCGCGCCGTACACCGAGGACGACGAGGCGACCACGACGTGGGTCTCGTCCCGCTGGGCGACGTCGAGGACGGTCAGGGTCCCCGTGGCGTTGACGGCATGGGTGGCCATCGGGTCGAGCAGGGAACGTTGCACCGACGGCCGGGCGGCGAGGTGCACGATGCTGTCCGCACCGAGGCAGGTCTGTTCGACCGTGGTCCGGTCGGTGACGCTGCCGACGACCAGCCGCACGGGCAACCCGGCGAGGTTGGCCACCGCGCCCGTGCTCAGATCATCGAGCACGACCACCTCGGCGCCCGCGGCGAGCAGCGCCCTGGTCAGGTGAGCACCGATGAAGCCGGCCCCGCCCGTCACGACTACCTTCACCGATCATCACCCTTCGAGTTCATAAGGATGCCGATAGTAGTCAGTTCGGACCGGCGTCACCCACCACAACCACTCCGACACTCCGCTCCCCCCTTCGCCCCCTTTGCCGCCCCCGCGCTACCAGCCACCCGCACCCCCAGATTGACACTCTGCGTGTTGTGTTGATTGCAGAGAGTGCCGAATCTAGTGTGCGGCGAGTGCCATGCCTTCCTCGACCACTGGTGATCGTGGGCGCCGGCGGATACGGCCGGGAGCTGCTGGATGTGGTGGAGGCCGTCAACGCCACGCGCGCCCCGGCGCCCTACGCCTTCCTCGGGTTCCTCGACTTCCCCGGCGGCCTGATCGATGACGACGCCACGCCGGACGAGGACTCGAAGGCCCTGGTCCGCCGCGGCGCCGAACGTCTCGGCGGCCTGGACCTGCTCGGCCGGCTCGACGCCGACTACCTGATCGGCGTCGAGGACGCCACGGCCCGCCAGCGCATCGACCGGTACGCCTCGCTGCACGGACGGCGCCCGGCCACCCTCGTGCATCCCCGGGCGAACCTCGGCGGCGATGTCCGGCTCGGCCCGGGCACCATCGTGTGCGCGCTGGCCAGCATCACCACGAACGTGCGCACCGGCCGGCACGTCGTGGTCAAC
The DNA here is from genome assembly GCF_023243055.1 of Frankia sp. AgPm24. NCBI lineage: Bacteria > Bacillati > Actinomycetota > Actinomycetes > Frankiales > Frankiaceae > Frankia > Frankia sp. AgPm24. Next base: position 34,975 of record NZ_JALKFW010000165.1, read on the forward strand.
ATCGCGGCGAGTGTCGCGCACGACTGCCGGCTCGGCGACTACGTGACCGTCGCGCCGGGTGCCCGGATCGCCGGCGGGGTCGCCGTCGGCACTCAGTCCTGGATCGGCGCCCAGGCGAGCATCGCCGGTCCGCGCCATGTCGGCGACCGGACCGTCGTGGGCGCCGGCACCGTCATCACCGAGGACGTCCACCCGTCCACCACCACCGGCAACGCCGGCAGCACCGGAAACGCCAGCGGCACCAGGAACGCCAGCGATACCGGGAATGCCAGCGATACCGGCGATACCAGCGGTACCGGGGACACCCCTGTCGCCCGGGGCCCCGGGGATGCCAGCGGCGTCGGGGACGGTCCGGCCGAGTCGTCCCGTTCGAACCGGGGGGTGCCCCCCGAACAGCGCGACGCGCCGCTGGCCGGCTAGGCGGACATGTGGATCCGGGGCTGGCGCGGTCAGGGTCCGCGATGTGGTCGCTGGGCACGTGGCGAAGGTGGCGTGGGTGGTCGAAGATCCACGAGAGGCGATCCGCGCCTCGTGCGTCCCGAAAGCGCGCCTGGGTGACCCCAATCCGTCGATTGAATGCCGTGAAAGGGTGGGTGACCGGGCACACGGGCGGCCTAGGATCGACTCGTGGATCGCTGGTTCAATCTGACAGGCTGCGACAACGTCCGCGACCTGGGCGGTCTGCCGACCGTCGACGGCTCCCTCACCCGCTACGGCGCCTGTCTGCGCGCAGACTCGGTGCAGATGCTCACCCCTGGCGACGTCAGCCTGCTGCGCGGCTCCTTTGGTCTGCGCGCCGTCCTCGACCTGCGGGCCAAGGAGGAGGCGCTGCGCGAGGGGCGTGGGCTGCTCGCCGAGGAGGACGTCGCCTATCACCACCTGTCGTTCCTGCCCGGAGAATGGGTGATGCCGGACGATCCGCGTTTCCCCGCGATCGTGCGCGACCTCAGAACGCAGGACCGGGTGGAGCACTACCTGGACTACCTGCGTCTGGCCGGCCCCGCCGTCGCCACGGCGCTGCGGGTGCTGGCCCACGCGGATACCGGCCCGGCGCTTTTCCACTGCGCCGCCGGCAAGGACCGCACCGGCGTGCTGGCCGCGATGCTGCTGAGCATCGCCGGGGTCGAACGCTCGGCCATCATCGACGACTACACACAGACCAACGAGCGGATCGAACGGGTCAACGCCCGGCTGGCGGATCGGCCGTCCTACCAGCGCCAGATCAAGCCGGACAGCGCCGGGCAGCTGTCCTGCCTACCGGAGGTCATGGTGGGCTTCCTGGCCGGGGTCGACGAAGGCTGGGGCGGTCCGGCCGCCTGGGCCCGCACATCCGGCGTCACCGAGGCGGAGCTCGCGGCCCTGCGCACCACACTGGTCGGCTGATCCGGTCCGGCGCGCCGCACCGGACCGCCTGGCCGGTGCCCGCACGAGCGATCATCGCCGTCGTGCTCACCATCGTGGCCCTGTCGACCTCGGTGGGTTGCGATGTGCTGCGCCGTAACCGGCACGTCCCCGCGGATCTGGTTCCCGTGTTCCAGGCCGCCGTCGCCCGCTACGGCGGTGGGCTCACCGCGGCTCAGCTCGCGGCGCAGGCCCGGGTGGAGAGCCGGTTCAACCCGCGCGCCGTCTCCCATGCCGGCGCCCAGGGGATCATGCAGTTTCTACCCGCCACCTGGCGGGAGGTCGGCCTGGACGGCAACCAGGACGGGCGGGCCGATCCGATGGACCCGCACGACGCCATCCCGACCGCCGCCTACTACGAGTCGCGGCTGGCCAGGCAGGTCGCGGGCCTGCCCGGGGACCGCATCTCGCTGATCCTCGCCGCCTACAACGCCGGCCCCGACGCGGTGCGCACCGCCGGCGGCATCCCCGACATCGGGGAGACCCGCCACTACGTCGCCCGCGTCCACGACTGGGCCAGCACCTACGCCGACCAGCTCTGACCCCCGACCAGCTCTGACCCCCGACCAGCACCGACCCCCGACCAGCACCGACCGCCGGTCCCTCACTCAGCCGACCCGCAGTTCCTGACCGGCCACCACGACCTCGTCCCCGGGGACGAGCTGACGCCCGCGGCGGCTCTCCACCTCGCCGTTGACCCGCACCACACCCCCGGCCAGCAGCCCCTTGACATCCGAACCGGCGTCGACCACATCGGCGAGCTTGAGGAACTGGCCAAGCCGGATCGCGTCACCCTGAATACTCACGTCTCGCATCCCCCCAGCATCACCCATGGACGCCACCCCGCTGCCGGGGCCGCCCGTCCATCCGCGGTCCGTACGCGCTCCACCGCGTACGGACGGGTCCCTCGGCGTCAGCGCGCTTGACAGCGGCAATACGACCCGACCGGGCGCGGCTGAGGCATGCTGACGAGCGTGGCAGGTATCCCCCCGGATGCGTCCGAGTCGCCAACGCCCGACGATGCCAGACCGGCACCCGTGGAGCCGCCGGCCGGCGGTGACCTTCCCGACCAGCGCACGGCGACGTCCCGCTCGCTCGGCGCCGGTCCGGCGAGCGAGCAGGCGGTGCGGCGGGTGGAGCTGGCCAGCGGGATGCTCGCCTCCCGCGCGGTCGCCCGGATGCACGAGGTGCTGCCGTGGTTCCCGGCGATGTCGGCACGGCACCGGGCCGGCATCCAGCTCGTCGTGCAGGCCGGGATCTCCTCGTTCGTCTGGTGGTGCCGGCGGCCGGAGCACGCGCGGGAGCTGTCCGAGGACGTCTTTCGGGTCGCGCCACGCGAACTGGTCAGGGCGGTGACGTTTCGTCGGCTGGTGGATCTCGTCCGGGTCGCGGTGGAGGCGATCGAGAGCGAGGTGCCGAACCTGGTCGGGCCGGACGAGGAGCAGCGCCTGCTCGCGGACGTGCTGCGCTACTCGCGCGACATCGCCTTCGCCGGCGCGGTCGTCTACGCCCGTGCCGCCGAGGAACGCGGTGCCTGGGACGCCCGACTGGAGGCGCTCATCGTCGATCACGTGGTGCGTGGGGAGGCGGACCGGGCCCTGCCGTCGCGGGCCGCCGCGGCCGGGTGGCGCAACCCACCAGCCGTGACGGTGATCGTCGCTCGGGCCGGCAGCGACGCGCCGGAGGTGGTCGTCGACGAGGCGCACCGCCTCGCCCGGCTGACCGGCCTCGAGCTGCTGGCCGGTGTCCACCACAACCGCCTGGTGATGATCGTCGGGGGGACGTTCGCCACCGCGGACGACGGCATCGGACGACCCGAGGACGCCGCGGTCCTCATCCCGGCCGGGACCGCCAACGGCGGCGGCGGTGCCGGCGCGGCGGGTGCCGGCGCGGCGGGCAGTGGTGGTGTCGGTGGCGGCGGCGGTGGCGCCGAGGCAGGCGAGGCAGGCGCCGCGGCGGCCCGGCTCGCCGCCGCGGCGGCCCGGCGGGGTACACCGAAGATCGAGGTGCGCACCGCGCTGGACGCGGCGCGGGCCCTGCTGCCGGTGTGTGAACCGGGACCGGTCGTGGTCGGACCGGTGGCCACCGACCTCACCGGCGCGCCCCGCTCGGCGCGGATCGCGCTCGCCGCCACCGACGTGGTCGCGGCCTGGCCGGCGGCACCCCGACCGGTGCGGGCCCGGGCGCTGCTGCCGGAACTCGCCCTCGCCGGCGATGCCGACGCCCGCCGCTCGCTCATCGACGAGGTGTACGTACCGCTGCGCGACGCCGGCTCGCCGCTGCTGGAGACCGCCGGCGCCTACCTCGATTTCGGCTCCTCGCTGGAGGCCACCGCGCGCGCCCTCTACCTGCACACAAACACAGTGCGTTACCGTCTGCGGAAGGCGGCTGACGTCTGCGGTCTCGACCCCGCAGATCATCGGGAGCGGTTCATCCTGCATGTCGCGCTGGTCCTGGGGCGCCTGGACGGTATGTCATCTACAGGGCAGGTCTGACTTGCCCCACCGTCACGCACGCGGAGCACCGCGCTGCGAAACCCGTCACATCCGGCGATTTCGCTGCTCTTTCCCGCGAAGGTGACCGATACGCGCAGCAGGAACGATGCACTTCGTCCTACTGATGAGTTTGTAGGACGTCTACAAAGCCCGGTCGACACATCGGTGAGTCGCCGCCAGCGACAAGTGGTCCTCGCGAAGGGTTAGGTAAACAGGTGCTCGCGATCCTCGCACCCGGCCAGGGTGCACAGACTCCCGGACAGCTTCGTGCCTGGCGCGATCTCCCCGGGGTGGAGGACAGACTGCGCTGGTGGTCAGCCGCGGCGGGCGTCGACCTGCTGGCGGCCGGCTGCGACGCCGGGGCCGAGGCGATCCGGGACACCGCGATCGCCCAGCCACTGATCGTTGCCAGCGGCCTGGCCGCCGCCGAGCAACTCGGTCTGCCGCTTCGATCCCTGGCGGCTCCCGAGCACGGCGCCGCGGTCCCGGGCGTCGAGCTCGGCTCCCTGGTGCTGGCCGGCCACAGCGTCGGGGAGATCACCGCGGCGGTACTCGCCGGCGTGCTGACGATCGAGCAGGCGCTGGTGCTCGTGGCGCTGCGTGGACGGGCGATGGCCGAGGCATCGGCGCGCACGGCCACCGGGATGACGGCGCTGCTCGGCGGCGACCCCGAGGTGGTCACCGCCCGGCTCGCCGAACTGGGCCTGACCGCCGCGAACCGCAACGGTGCCGGTCAGATCGTCGCCGCGGGCACGATGACCGATCTGGCCCGGCTCGCCGAACAACCGCCCGCGGGGGTGCGGCTGCGCTCGCTGTCGGTGGCCGGCGCCTTCCACACCCACCACATGGCTGCGGCGCGCGAGACGCTGGCCGCGGTGGCCGGTGGGCTTCGTCCCGCGGCCCCGGAGGTGGCCATCGCGTCCAACGCCGACGGGGCGCTGATCGCCGACGGCGGTGAGCTGCTCACCCGGCTGGTCACCCAGGTCGCCGCGCCGGTGCGCTGGGACCTGTGCCTGGCCACCCTGCGCGAACGGGGGGTGACGGCGATCATCGAGCTGCCACCGGCCGGCACCCTGGCCGGGATCGCCCGCCGTGAGCTGCCCGGTGTGAAGATCCTCGCGGTGAAGTCCCCCGAGGACCTGAGCGCGGCCCGCGACCTCATCGCCGAGCACGCGGGCCCACCGCCCAGCGTGCCCGACGGGGTGCGACCACGCATCTCCGCCGAGGACGACGCGCTCGTCGGGAGGCAGGTATGACCGGCGCCAGGATGCTCGGGCTCGGGGTGTACCGCCCGGCCCGGCTGGTCACCAACGACGAGATCGCCACGCGGGTCGACACCTCCAACGAGTGGATTCGTTCCCGCACCGGCATCGTGACCCGCCGGATCGCCGACGACGAGGAGACCACGGCCGTGATGGGCGCGGTGGCCGCCGAGAAGGCGCTGGCCTCCGCCGGTCTGACTGCCGACAGCATCGACCTGGTCATCGCCGCGAGCTGCACCTCCCCGTCGCAGATCCCCGGGGTCGGCCCGCAGATCGCGCACCGGGTCGGCGCGTTGCGAGCCGGCGCGTTCGATCTCAACGGCGGCTGCGCGGGCTTCAGCTACGCCATCTCCACCGCGGCCGACATGGTCCGCGGCGGCGGTGTGCGCCATGTGCTCGTCGTCGCCACCGAACGGCTCTCCGACTACACCGACTGGGATGACCGTTCCACGTGCATCCTGCTCGCCGATGGCGCCGGCGCGACCGTGGTCGGCGCCTCGGACACCGATGAGATCGGCCCGGCGGTGTGGGGCCACGACGGCTCCCGCCACGAGGCGATCCAGGTGCCCGGCGGCGGCGACAACCTGTTCCGGATGTCCGGCCAGTCGGTGTTCCGCTGGGCCATCTCGCTCGTACCGGCGGTGCGGGAGGTCTGCGAGCGGGCCGGCGTGGCGCCCGAGCAGCTCGCGGGTATCGTTCCGCACCAGGCCAACCTGCGGATCGTCGAGGCACTCGCGACGGGCATCGGCGCCACGAACGCCGCCGTCGCCCGCGACGTCGTCGACTCGGGCAACACCTCCGCCGCGAGTATTCCGCTAGGGCTTGCCCGCCTGCTCGACGCCGGCGAGATCCGCCGCGGCGACCCGGTCCTGCTGTTCGGTTTCGGCGCCGGCCTGACCTACTGCGGTCAGGTCGTGCGCTGCCCATGACCAGCACCACCACCCTGACCCCGACCCACGTTGCGCGGCCGGCGTCCGAAGCGGTCGGCTGACCGCTGGCGCACCCGCCAGACCACACTGCACAGGAGGCACCACCATGTCCCAGGACATCCTCGCCGGTCTCGCCGACATCCTCGAAGAGGTTGCCGGTGTCGACCCGTCGGACGTCACTCCGGACAAGACCTTCATCGATGACCTGGACGTCGACTCGCTGTCGATGGTCGAGGTCGTCGTGGCCGCCGAGGAGAAGTTCTCGGTGAAGATCCCGGATGACGACGTGAAGTCCCTCAAGACCGTCGGCGACGCCGTGTCGTACATCCAGCGGGCGGGTGTGGCGGCATGACCACCACCCCCAGGCAGGTCGTCGTCACCGGCCTCGGGGCAGTAACTCCCCTCGGTGGCGATGTCGCCACGACGTGGGAGGGGCTGCTCGCAGGCCGCTCCGGCGCCCGACGCATCACCGAGGACTGGATCGACGAGCTCCCGGTCCAGATCGCCGCGCCGTTGGCGGCCGAACTCCCCCTGGGCCGGGTGGAGGCGCGCACTCTCGACCGCAGCCAGCAGATGGCTCTGGTCGCCGCCCGGGAGGCGTGGGCCGACGCCGGCACCCCCGAGGTCGACCAGGAGCGCCTCGCGGCCTGCGTCGCCTCCGGTATCGGTGGGGTGCTGACGCTGCTCACCCAGCACGACGTGCTGCGGGAGAAGGGACCGCGACGGGTCTCCCCGCACACGGTGCCGATGCTCATGCCCAACGGCCCGGCCAGCACGATCGGGCTCGCGTTCGGGGCGAAGGCCGGGGTACATGCCCCGGTCAGCGCCTGCGCTTCGGGCTCCGAGGCGATCGCGCTCGGCCTGGACATCATCCGGGCCGGGCGGGCGGACGTGGTGATCGCCGGTGGCACCGAGGCGGCGATCGCCGCGCTGCCGATCGCCGGCTTCGCGCAGATGCAGGCGCTGTCCCGCCGTAACGACACCCCGCAGACCGCGTCGCGACCGTTCGACAAGGCCCGCGATGGTTTCGTGCTCGGCGAGGGCGCGGCGATCGTCGTGCTGGAGGCCGCCGAGCACGCGGCGGCCCGAGGCGCCCGGGTGCACGGCGTGCTGGCCGGCGCCGGGATCAGCTCGGACGCCTACCACATCGCGGCGCCCGACCCCGAGGGTGCGGGTGCGGCCCGGGCGGTGCGGGCGGCGCTGCGTTCGGCGTCGCTCACGGCCACCGACGTCGTGCACATCAACGCGCACGCCACGTCGACCCCGGCGGGCGACCTCGCCGAGGCCGTGGCGCTGCGCTCGGCGATCGGCGACCATATCGACCAGGTGGCCATCACGGCCACCAAGTCGATGACCGGGCATCTGCTGGGTGCGGCCGGCGCGGTCGAGGCGATCGCCACGATCCTCGCGCTGCGCGAACGGATCATCCCGGCGACCCGCAACCTCGACGCGCTCGACGACGAGATCGCCCTCGATGTCGTCGCGGTCGACAACCGCACGATCACCCGTGGCGCGGCCCTGTCGAACTCGTTCGGCTTCGGCGGCCACGACGTCTGTCTGGCCTTCACGGTGTGAGGGGCCTGCCGGGCGGAGCATCCCACCGCCCGGCACGGCCTGCCGCCGACGCCGCGGCCCACCGGCCCACAGCGCGACCGGGACCGCCGCGGCCCGCCCCGACCTCCTCCGCCACCCAGCGCTACCTATTGCCGTGACGCGGGCAGCTCCCTGTTGGCACGGCCACACCCGGCCCACGGGCGGGTGCCCATCGTCGCCGGACCGTGAACAGACGGGAACCGGCTAGCAGGCCCGGACGGTCGCCCGTCGACCTTCCGCCGATTCCAGTCCCACGCCGTCCAGGCAAGGAGACGCACGGTGAGTCTTTCCACACTCGACCGAGTCGACCCACGCACGCCCGAGGCTCGGCTCGCCCGGTTCTTCGACCCCGACACACTGTCCGTGTTCGCGGCGACCGACCGCAGCGGCGTGGTCGCCGGCCATGGTCTGGTCCGCGGCAACGAGGTCGTCGCCTTCGCGACGGATCCGACGGTACAGGGTGGCGCGATGGGGCGCGACGGATGCGCCCGCATCGTCCACGCCATCGAGTCCGCGGTGCGTCTGGGCTGCCCGGTCGTCGGTATCTGGCACTCCGGCGGCGCACGGCTGCAGGAGGGCGTCGCCTCGCTCGACGGTGTCGGGCGCATCTTCGCCGCCACCGTCCGCGCCTCCGGGCGCATCCCCCAGCTCTCACTGGTGCTCGGTGCGGCCGCCGGTGGCGCCGCCTACGGCCCGGCGCTGACCGACATCGTCATCATGGGACCCGAGGCCAAGGTGTTCGTCACCGGCCCGGACGTGGTCCGCTCGGTGACCGGCGAGGAGTGCACCGCCACCAGCCTCGGCGGCCCGGAGGTGCACTCCAAGCGCAGCGGGGTCGTGCACGTGACGTGCGACTCCGAGGAACAGGCGATGGAGCGCACCCGGGAACTCGCCGAACTGCTCGCGGACCAGCGCGACATCGGCGAGGTGCCCGACCGCGAGCTCGCCGACCTGCTGCCCGAGAACCCGCGCCGGGCCTACAACGTGCGCCCGCTGGTCAGCGCGGTGCTCGACGGTGAGGGTGTCGAGCTGCACCCGAAGTGGGCGCCGAACATCGTGACCACCCTCGGCCGCCTCGGTGGGCGCACCGTCGGTGTGGTCGCGAACAACCCGCTGCGCCGCGGCGGCTGCCTGGACTCGACCTCCGCGGAGAAGGCCGCCCGCTTCGTGCGCATGTGCGACTCCTTCGGGGTGCCGCTGGTCGTGCTCGTGGACGTGCCCGGCTACCTCCCGGGGGTCGGCCAGGAGTGGGAGGGCGTCGTGCGCCGCGGTGCCAAGCTGCTCTACGCGTTCGCCGAGTGCGCCGTGCCGCGGGTCACCGTGGTCACGCGCAAGTCCTACGGCGGTGCCTACATCGCGATGAACTCCACCTCGCTGGGCGCCACCGCCGTCTATGCCTGGCCGAACGCGCAGATCGCCGTGATGGGCGCCGAGGCGGCCGTCGGCATCCTGCACCGACGCACGCTCGCGGACGTGCCGGCCCAGCGGCGACCCAGCGTGCTCGCCGAGCTCACCGAGGAACACGAGCGCACCGTCGGCGGGGTGGACCGCGCCGTCGAGCTCGGCGTCATCGACGCGGTCATCACACCCGGCAACACCCGCGGTGTCATCGCCTCGGCCCTGGCGGGCGCCCTCGCCGACGCACGGGCGCACAAGAACGTGCACGGCAACATCCCGCTGTAACGGCCCACGGCTGCGACCTGGCCCGGACCTGCCCGACCCCCCTGCCCCAGGGGCCGCGGCGGCCCGAGCGCGCTCCGCCAGAACCAGCTCCACCACACCCCGACCTCCACCACACCCCGACCCGCCAGGCCAGCGCCTGGCTCCACGGCGACGGCCTCATTCGTCCGCCAGTTGCACCCAGGTGCGCACGACACCGCCCATCTGACGCGGATTCATCCACAACGCCGCCCGGGCGAAGATCGGATCCGCCCGCCGCGCCCTCTCGAGGCGCGTGGGCTCCACCGCCGGCGCGATCGCCCGCAGATGCTCGAAGCTGATGTCGCCGGCGCGAAACGCGCCCCCGGTCGCCGGCAGGGCCCGCGCCGCCCGCGCGACCAGCAGAGCCGAAACCGTCGTCGGATGCACCAGCCGACATTCACGCCGCAGCCAGGCCACCGCCGAACGGGCACCGTCGGCCCGCCACAGCTCGCGCCGATCGAACTCGGCGAGCGCCCGCGCCCACAGCGCGTCGGTCGCGTCGACCAGCCGCCGCAGCTCGACGACCAGCGCCGCGACCTCCGCATCGGGGAGCTCGCTCACCTCGGCTGCGACGACGCCCCCCAGCATCGCCTCGACGTCGATCATGGCTGACCACCTTCCCCGTGGACCCGGCGCACGAGCGGGTCGACAGCCGCCCACACGATCACGATCACCATCACCGGCCGCCACCATCGACCCGAAATCGAACACATGTTCGGATCATAGGTCACACTTCCAGGCATGCCAAGGGATCCCACGCGGCATAATATTTACCTGACATGAAATAACGATCGCGCCAGCGGCGTTCCCGCTGCTGGAGGTGCATGGATGGTGCCGCAGGTGGACAGTCCCGGTCGGCCGTCGAGAGCGGCGACCCCACCCGCCACAGCGACCCTGCGGGTGATCTCACCGCCGCCGGCCTGCGCGCCCCCCGCGGCAGCGGCAGCGGCAGCGGCAGCGGCAGCGGCAGCGGCAGCGGCAGCACAGCGGGAGCAGTCGAACAGCACGTTCGCCGCCCTGCGCGTGCGTAACTTCCGGCTGTTCATCGCCGGCCAGCTCGTCTCGTTGTGCGGGACCTGGATGCAGACGATCGCGCTGGGCTGGCTGGTGCTGTCGCTGGGCGCGTCAGGAACGACGTTGGGGCTGGTCACGGCCACACAGTTCCTGCCGGTGCTGCTGTTCGGGCCCTACGGCGGGGTGATCGCCGACCGGTCGGACCGGCGACGACTACTGATGATCACACAGACCGGATCGGGGCTGGCCGCGCTCACCCTGGGCATCCTGGACCTGACCGGTTCGGCCCGGCTGTGGATGGTCGCTGTCACGGCCATGCTCATCGGGCTGTGCAACGCGGTGGACAACCCGACCCGGCAGACCTTCGTGCAGGAGATGGTCGGGCCCGAGTATCTGCCCAACGCGATCACCCTCAACTCGGTGACCATGAACGCGGCCCGGATCATCGGGCCGGCGCTGGCCGGGGCGATCATTCTGGGCATCGGCACCGCGGGCTGCTTCCTGTTCAACGCCGCGTCCTTCGGCGCGGTACTGATCGCGCTGCGCCGGATGAACACCGCCGAACTGCACGCCCGCACACCCGTGCACCGGGCCCCGGGGCAGCTGCGGGCGGGGCTGCGCTACGCGTGGCGAACCGGGACGCTACGCGTCCCGCTGGTCATGATGATGGTCATCGGCGCGCTGTCCTACGAGTTCCAGGTGGTGCTGCCACTGGTCGCCCGTGAGACGTTCGACGGCGACGCGGCGACCTACAGCCTGATGACCGCGGCGATGGGTTCGGGTGCGGTGGTCGGCGGGCTCGCCGTCGCCCGACGGCGGCGAGTGGGCGTACGACCCCTCGGCCTGATCGCGGCGGTGTTCGGCGGCGTGCTGCTGCTGGCCGCGATCGCGCCGACGCTGCCGGTGGAACTCGCCGCCCTGGTGCTGGTCGGGGCGGGCAGTGTGGCGTTCATCTCGACCGGCAACGCCACCGTCCAGCTCGCCGCCGACCCGGCCATGCGGGGCCGGGTGATGGCGCTGTGGTCGGTGGCGCTGCTCGGGTCGACGCCGGTGGGTGGGCCGATCGCCGGCTGGGTGGCCCAGTCGTGCGGGCCGCGGGCGGGTCTGGTGCTCGCGGCGGTCGCGGCGTTCGTCGGCGCGGGCTACGCGCTGCTCTCCCTGCGTTCCCGCTCGTCGACGGACACGGCGGCACCGGCGGCCCCTTCGGCCTGACGGGCACCGTCCACCTGACGGGCGGCGGCGCGGCCGAGTTCCGGCAGTCGGTGCACCTCCCGGGTCTGACCACGGTGCGCGCTGACCGCGTTGGAGTGGTACCCCTCGAAGACGGACAGGAAGTCCGGCTCCCGGTAGCGACGGCCGTCCACGGTGGGGCCGAGCCCGCCCTCCATGATGGCCTCGACGTCCTCACCGGTGATCGTCTTGTGTTCCTCCAGGGCATGGGTGAGTGCCAGGATCTCCCGCCGGTTGTCCTGCAGGACCACCTCGGTGCGCTCGTAGAGTTCCCGCAGCTTGGACTCGATCTGCTGGCCGAAGGGACGGTCCGCGTCCAGCGACAGGCTGCCCATCTGCTGTTCGAGCATCGCCAGCCGGGACGAGAGCGTGTCACCCATCGCCGCGGACGACAGGTAGCTGGCGACCAGGGTGGTGGCACTGCGCAGGTCGCCGCCGACACCGACGGTGTTGTCCCCCTCGAAGAACATCCGCTCACCGGCGAGGGAGGCGAGCGAGACCATCACCTGGATCTCGATCTCGGACTTCCACATGAACATCCGGTCCTCGACCGCGACATGGGCGACGAACCCGCCGACCCCGCCGCGCCGCTCGATGGTCGCGAGGTCGATCACCCGACCGCGCTGCATCCGGTAGGCGACGACGGCATGGCAGGCCTCGTGCAGGGCGATGCTGTGCCGCTCCTGGTCGATGTGCTCGTGGTCGTCGGCGAGGCCGTACTCCTTGATCACCCGGGCGCGCAGCATGTCCTGCCAGGTGATCGCCTCCCGGCCGTCCTTGACCGCCTGGACCAGCGCCTCGTTGACGGTGTCCTTGATCGTCGCGCCGGTGGCCTCGGGACTCATCACGGCCAGCCGGTCGATTTGCCCGGGGGTCAGCTCGTGGCGCACCTTCGCGAGGTATCCCTCGAAGGTGCGCACCCGCCCCTCCTTGCTCGGGTAGCCGACCTTGTACTGGCGGTCGATGCGGCCGGGGCGCAGCAACGCCTCGTCCAGGGACTGCGGCATGTTCGTCGCCATCATCACCAGGATGCGGTACTTCGGCGGTGGCTTCGGGCGCATCCCGAGGGTGCGCCGCACGACCCGGTTGAAAAAGCCGCGGGGCTTCTTCAGCCCGGACATCTCGGCCAGCAGCGCCTGCAGCGTGCCGTCGAACCCGCCGCCACCCCCACCGACCACGAACTGCTCGCGGGCCGTCTCGCGGCCGATCTCCGCCTGGGCCGCCGCGCTCAGGTACGACAGCCCGTTGCAGCCCGGTCCGGCCGTGTGCCCATCGGCCAGCGACCGTCCAGGCGAACGGGACGAACGGGATGAACGGGACGGCGAGGTGGCGGCCGGTGTGCCCTGCCGGGCGAACCAGGAGCGGGCTCCGGTGCCGACACCGCCACCACCGAAGTTGCCGCCGAGACCACCGCGGCTACCGAGCGTGTCCGCCTCGTCAAAGAAGACGATCACACCGCCGTAGCGCAGCGCGAGCTTACGCAGCTTGCGAAACAGTGATTTGACCTTGAGCAGGCCCACACCGACGAACATCGCCGAGAACGCACCCGGATCGACGAAGACGAACGGCTTGCCCGTCTCACCGGCCACCGCCTCGGCGAGGAGGGTTTTGCCGGTACCGGGCGGGCCCCACAGCAGAATTCCGCCGGGCACATGGCCACCGCGGCTTTCGATCTCCTCCGGGCGTTCCAGATAGAAGACGTTCTCCCGGACCCGGCTGACAACGTGGTCCTGGCCCCAGACGTCCGCGAAACGGGTGGTGATGTCCTCGGGGAAGTACGTCTCGACGCCGCCCTTGGACAGGAACCAGAACATCACCACGAACTGGCCGACGACCAACAGCATCAGCAGGACGATCTGCAGCACCATGGGAATCGCGTGCCACAGATCGCTGGGGATGTTCACCAGCGCGTCGAAGACCGAGGTGTGCGACAACCGGGCGTAGACGAACAGGGCCAGGGCAAGACCCACGATCCACTTGACCGCCCGGGACAACCGGAACCGGTTCCAGTCGTTGATCCTCAGGAATCGCCGCTCCAGCCGACCGAACACCCGCTCGGTCCAGAACACGTAGTAGGCCGACCAGCGTTCGCCGACGAACATGTGCACCTGGCGCAGCACTTCCATGCCGAGCAGGACCAGCACCCAGGCGCTCCGGCGGGCCTGGATGCGAAAACCGTCGCTCCAGGTCATCAGCGGATCGTCGGAGACCTCCGCGGCGACCACGAACAGGAAGACCGCGCCGAGCAGCAGCAGGAACTTCGACCGGTCCCACAGCGACAGCCGGCGGCGCCGGGGTCCCTGGGGGGACTCCGCGTCGCGCGAACCGGGGCCCGAGGCCGGCGGGCCGGCCAGCGAGGACGAGCCGCCCGAGGGCCGCGGGCCGGGATCGGGGAGATCAGGGAGATCGGTCAGGTCGGTGATCCGGTCTGCGTGGTCCATCACGCCCATCCCTACTGCCCCTGGTCCGTGGGCTTGATCGTGAAGGACTTGGCCACGTCGCCGATCTGTGCTCCGTGCTGGGCGTAACACAGCGACGAGCACGCGAGAATGAGCTGGTAGAGCACCGCCTGGCCGTTGTCGAGCAGGCTCGTCTGGTCGATCGTCACCAGACCGGCGTCGGTCCTGACCTGGTAGACCAGATGCACGCCGTGCACACCGTCCTTCTTGTGCACGACCTCGTCGGCGAGCAGCAGGAAGCTCGGCTCGAGTCGGGCGCCGTAGGGGTCGGTGCGCACCGCCTGTTCCTGGGCGGCCTGGGCGTCGTCGACCGAGAGCACGAAGTTGCGCAGGTCGTTGGTGGACACCGCGTTCGCCTCCTCGGGCAACAGGTGGCGCACCTGTGCGAACCCCTTGGGCACGGCCGCGTCCGGAACCAGCAGCCGGGTGGCGTCAAAGCGGGCACCGGCGTCCAGGCCGACAACCCATTCGCGTGACATCAGCCCGCGCAGCATCTCCGGGCTGACGTTGCGGGCGTCGATCCCGAACAACGCCGGGCCGGGCATCTCCTGGTGGCTCCAGCTATTCGGGACCCGCAGAAACGCACCATCCTTCTTGTTTGTCACATACTGGTAACTTGGCGAGCCGCAGCCGCCCGCCGCCAGCAGCACCGTCGCCACCACGCTGAGCAGCACGAAAGTGGCGTAAACGGATGTTCGGCGCGGACTGGTCGTCCGGCGTCGAGCCTCCACGGCAAACCTCCAGCCTGGCGAGGTTGAACACATGGTGCGCCGTCGGGCCATGGTCCTTCGCATTCCTGGAAAGTGTGGCCCAGAAGGCCGCCAGTGCGCACAACCTTCACCAGAAAGGGTGACCGGTCGTACCCTCCGCTGTCGTCGGGCTGGCGATACCCGGGGCGCACGGGCCGAATCCGATCACCATGGGTGGTCGGACGTACTCACCCATGCCGAGGGAGTGCGGGCGGGAGCACGCGAGGGAGCGGCTGACCGGCAGGGGGTACCCGACAGGCGGGTACCCGACACTGTCGGTGTCCGGCACACTGGTGGTATGGCGCATTATCGGCGCGGTCGTAAGGTTCCGGCGCTTCGTCCCGGCCGCCGTCATCTCGTCGGCGGGGTCACCGTGGTGGCGGTGTTCGCTCTGGTCGGGCTCTCCGCGTGGAACCCGGTCGTGGCGCTGCCCGCGCTCGGGGTGATCGTGGTGCTCGGGGTGGTCGACTGGGCGATCGTCACCGCCGCGCCCGGCAGTGCGGAGCTGCCCTCCGGCCCGGCCGCCTTCGCCGGCGACGAGCCGGACTGGGACGCCAGCATGGACACACCCACCCAGGTGCTGCCCCGGCTGACCTTCGGCTACGCGCGTGGCGGCGAGGCGTACGAGGAGCCCGACCACGACGCGGTGCACACGATGGCGATCGACATGCGTGGCTACCTGAACGAGGCCGGCCACGGCCGGATGGGCTGAGTCACCCAGCCGCGGGCCCGGGCCACCTCCGCGTCGTCGTCGCAGTCCAGGCAGGTACGGGCGTCGGCATGGACGGCGGCCACCTCCCGTCCGGTGGACGGGGTTCGGCCGGCGAACAGGGCGCGCACCGGTGCGCCAGCGGGGTCGGCGGGCAGCGCCGCGCGCAGGCGGGCCGTGCGCCACACCGCGGCGAGGTACTGCGCCCGACCATCCGGATCGACCAGGACGGCGACGTCCACCCCGGGTTCGCCCGCCGCACGGCGCAGCGCCCTCAGCACGTCCTCGGTGACGAACGGCAGGTCAGCGGCGAGAACGGCGACGAACGCGGTGTCGACGGCCACGAGCCCGGCGGCGATCGCGGCGAGCGGGCCGCCTCCGGGCGGGTCCTCACGACACCAGTGCACCGTGGTCGCGGGTCCGGCCAGGTCACGCCGGGGGCCGACCACGATCCGGCGGCGTGCGGCGACGGTGGCCGCCAGCACCCGATCCAACAGTGTCGCACCGCCGACCACGACGGCCGGCTTGTCCCGTCCGCCGAGCCGGCGGGCGGCGCCACCCGCACAGATCAGCGCGCTCCAGTCGCCCGTGTCCACATCCCCGGGCCGGCCGACCGTCATCGACCCACCAGCGTCATCGGTCAGCCGCCGATGGCGGACATCGGCCGGTCGGGTTGCTGGAAGTCGGGTGCGCCGATGCCATGACCGGCGTGTTTACCCCAGACCGCGGTCCGCCAGCGGCCGGCGATGTCCTCGTCGCTGGCACCGGCACGCAGCGCGGTGCGCAGGTCGCTCTCGTCCCGGGCGAACAGGCAGTCGCGCACCTGCCCGTCCGCGGTCAGCCGGACCCGGTCGCAGGCCGCGCAGAACGGGGCGGACACCGAGCCGATCACCCCGACCTGGCCGGGACCGTCGTCCACCTCGAACAGTTCGGCCGGCGCACTGCCGCGACCGGGCCGGGGCCGCAGCGTGAACTCGGTGCGCAGCGCGGCGAGGATCTCCTCGGCCGTCACCATCTCGGCGCGGCGCCAGCCATGCTGGGCGTCCAACGGCATCTGCTCGATGAACCGCAGCTCGTACCCGGCCGCCAGCGCCCAGCGCAGCAGGACCGTGGCCTCGTCGTCGTTCACCCCGCGCAGCAGCACGCTGTTGACCTTGACGGGGGTGAGTCCGGCGGCGGCCGCGGCCCGCAGGCCGGCCAGCACATCCTCGAGACGGTCACGACGGGTGAGGGTGACGAAGCGGGACGCGTCCAACGTGTCAAGCGACACATTCACCCGGTCAAGACCGGCGGACCGCAGCCGCGTGGCGAGTTCGGCCAGGCGCAGGCCGTTGGTGGTGAGCGCCAGCCGCGGCCGGGGACGCAGGTCGGCCAGCCGGGCCACCAGACCCACCAGGCCGGGGCGCAGGGTCGGCTCACCGCCGGTGAGGCGGACGTCGGTGACGCCGAGGTGTTCGACGGCGATACCCACCAGACGCACCACCTCGTCGTCGGTGAGCAGGTGCGGGCCCGGCAGCCAGGGCAGACCCTCGGCCGGCATGCAGTAGGTACAACGCAGATTGCACCGATCGGTCAGCGACACACGCAGATCAGTCGCGATCCGCCCGAAGGTGTCCACCAGCCGCACCAACCCAGCGTATAGAGGCCCGCATCCCGGCTCGGGGAGGCGGTTCGGCCCTACAGCACCGCTACAGCCGCCGGTCGGGCGGCTCGCCGCGACCGGGCGGGCGCCGCCAAGGTCCACCGGCCTGAGACACTTGTCCTCTCGCACGCCATCGGCACGGGAGGGCTCGGTCATGCAGGTCTTCGGGGTTGACGTCGGGGGGAGCGGCATCAAGGGCGCGCCGGTCAACGTCGAGGACGGAACGCTCGCCGCCCCTCGGCACCGGATCGCCACGCCGCAGCCGGCGAGTCCGGACGCGGTGGCCGCCACCGTCGCCGAGGTCGTGAGCCACTTCGACTGGTCCGGGCCGGTCGGTGTCGCGCTGCCCTCGGTGGTGAAGAACGGTGTGGCGCTGACCGCGGCGAACATCGACGACACCTGGATCGGCACGGACACGGTGGCGGTGCTGTCCGCCGCCTTCGCCCAGGCCGGGATCGATGCCACCTCGGTGCCATCCCCGCCGGCGCCGGCCACCGCCGCGTCCGACATCACCACGGTCAACGACGCCGACGCCGCCGGCATCGCGGAAATGGCCTTCGGTGCCGGCCGCGACGTCAGCGGACTTGTGATCATGACCACGTTCGGGACGGGCATCGGCACCGCGCTGTTCCTGCACGGCCAGCTGCTGCCCAACACCGAACTCGGGCATCTGGAGATCCACGGGCACGACGCGGAGACCCGCGCCTCGGACGCCGCCCGCGAACGCGAGGACCTCTCCTGGGAGAAGTGGGCCAAGCGGGTCGGCCGCTACCTCGGCACGCTCGAGGCGCTGCTCTGGCCCGACCTCATCATCATTGGTGGGGGTGTGAGCAAAAAGGCCGACCGTTTCCTCGATGCCCTCGAGATCCGGACGAAGGTGGTACCCGCCCAGCTGCAGAACGAGGCCGGCATCGTCGGGGCGGCACTCGCGGGCCTCGGCGACCAGACCCGGCCACGTCCGAGCGCACGTCCCGCACGTCGACGTGGCCCCGCCACCCGCCCGCCGGGCGGTCGCCGTCCCTAGGACCATCCGGCCTTCGCCGGCCCAAGCGGACCGGCCCGACCCGGTCAGACTTCGCGTGTCGCCCGCCGACAGCCGCCCGAGTGGCCATATCGATGGCAGGCTGTCATCTACCGGGACGCACTCGCCGAAGGCGGGTTCCGGTGCGTCCTGTCGAGCTGCCCGCTGGGACGGCCCCCGCTGTGTGTCCCGCCTCGGGGGCGATCCGACGGGCACGGCTGTCCGCGCGGGCGGGGCACATCGGTGGGGCAGGGCACGGCTTCATGAGATCAGGAGGCGCCATGCGTGAGCTGCGGGCGGTCGCACTCAGCGAGGACGGCGGCTATCTCGTGCTGGCGGACGCGGCCGGGCGGACCGACGGTGAACAGTTCCGGGTGCCGGTCGACGACCGGCTCCGGGCCGCCCTGCGCGGTGTACGCCGCAGCGAGGTCCGCACCGAGAGCGCGCTGACCCCGCGCGAGATCCAGGCCAGGCTGCGAGCCGGTGAGACGGCCGCCGAGGTGGCCCGGGCCGCGGGCATCCCGGTGGAACGGGTGGAGCGGTACGAGGGTCCGGTGCTGGCCGAGCGGGCCCGTGTCGTCCAGGAGGCCCGCGCCGCCCTGCTGCCGAAGGATCCCGGTGGCGGCCCGGGGCGTCCCCTCGGTGAGGTCGTGGACGCCCGTCTCGTCGTCGCCCAGGACAACCCTGCCTCCGCGCAGTGGGACGCCTGGCGTCGCGTCGACGGCATCTGGCTGGTGCAGCTCACCTCGGAGAGCCGGTGCGCGCGCTGGACGTGGGACCCGGTCGTGCGTCGGGTACGTCCGCACGACGACGCTGCCCGCTCGCTGGTGGCCCCGGAGATCGTCGAACCACCGGCACCACCCGTGGCACCGATCGCTCCCGCGGCGCCCGCCGGGCCGGCGCCACGAGCCGGCGCCCCGGCACTGACCCTCGTTCCCGACCAGGGCCATCCCACGCAGGGCCATCCCAACCAGGGTTCGGGCAACGCCCCCGCCCGGCTGCCGGAACCCCCCGCTCCCCGCGCCCACCCCCAGCCCGCCGCCGCCCAGCGCTGGGAGTCGACCGCGGTCGACCCGGCCCAGCCCACCGCGCCCGCGGCCGCGTACGAGCCGCCCGCTTCGCCGCGCACCAACGGTTACCTCCCCACCGCGTCGGGCATGCGCCCCGCGGCCGGCCCCGCTGGCCCGCCGGTGGCACTGCCCGGGTCCGCGCCGACCGAGCGGCCCACGGTGGCCGCTCCCCGGCCAACCAGCCGACCGGCGGCGCCGGCGGCCTTCGGCGGCACCGGCGTGCGCCCCGCGGCCTCCGGCCCGGCGCCTGTCCGTTCGTATCCACCCGCGGCCGACTCGGGATACCCCACCGCCGGTGCCGACGGCCGCACCGAGGCAGCCGCCGGGCACACCTATGGGCAGGCGCCGACAGCCGCGCCGGACCTCACCCACGGTTATCCGCCGGCCGACAACCACTACCCTGACCGTGCCCCGGCGGCCGCGGCCTACCCGGACGCACGGCGCTACGAGCCGACCCGCGGCGACGAGCCGGCCCAGCGATACGAGCCGGCCCAGACCTACGAACCGGCCCAGACCCACGAGCCGGCCCAGACCCACGAGACCGCCGCGACCTTCGAGCCGTCCCAGGCGTATGAGCCGTCCCAGGCGTATGAGCCGTCCCAGCCCCAGCGGCCAGCCCAGACCTACCAGCCAGCCCATGCCTACCTGCCGGCCCAGACCCACGAGGCGGCGCGGTCGCCGGAATCCGAGTCCTCGTGGGCTCCGGCGGGTGCCCAGGACGCACCGGACGTGGCTGAACTGTCAGCGTTCGAGGCCCCGACCCACACGGGGCCCGCGCAGGGCGCCACAACGCAGCCAGAGGCCGCGGCTGGCGAGCCCCTGCCTGAGGAACCGGAGTCTGCGGATTCGACCGCGGGTGGCCAGATCAGCCGCCCCGAGCCGCAGGCGCCGCGGCGGACGGCGGCCAGTCGGGTCAGCTCACTGCCGCGCAACACCGGGCGCCGGGTGCCCACCGCCCCGGTGACCGCCCGACCGGCCGTCCCGAATCCGGCCACGCCGGCACCAGCCACCCCGGTACCCGCCGCTCCGGCCGCCAGCGCCGTACCGGCCGTGGTGGGCAAAGCGGCCGTCGCCGCCGCGACCCGCCCCAGCCAGCCAGCGGAGAACCCTCGGGCCGCCGTGGCCCAGGCCGGTCGGTCGACTGTGACTTCCACCACAGCGACGCTGTCGGGGTCGGTCAGCCCGGGCGCGGACCACGCTGCCGAGGCCGCGACTCCGACCGCCACGCCGGCCGCCGCCCACGCCGAGGAGCGGCTCGCGAGCGCCGCAACGGCCACCACGGCGGCGGGTTCGGCTGCGGCCGAACCGGCGGACGCCTCGGCGGACGACTCCCCCGCCGCATCGGCCAGCGGCGATCCCGCGCCGTCAGAGGCCCCGGCCCCGGCCGGTGGGCGCCGACAGGCCGGAAACCCCGCGGCCACCAGCCGGAAGCCTTCCGTTACCCAAAAAGATGACCCGAGCACGGAAAGCGGGGACGACGCGAACACTGAGAAGCCAAACGGACCCGGTGCGTCACGAGGCCGCCAGAACAACGGCACCCGTGGGGGGGATCGCCCCGCAGGCGGTCGACGTGGACGCAAGTCAGTGCCAGCATGGGATGACATCGTGTTCGGTGCTCGACGGACCTGAACTTCCGGCGACGCCGAAGCGATAACAGCCCGCGGGGGCAGAACCCGCCGCGGGCACCACGCCGCTCTGGATGCAAAGACGCCACGAGAGCCGGCTGTGAGTAAACCGTCACATGGTCAGCCGGAACGTCTGACCGCCTAACACAGTTGGAGTAGATGTGACAGGGACTACCACGAAGCCGACGCTGACCAACCTCGATCGTTGCGACCGGTGCGGTGCCCAGGCATACGTGCGGGTGGTGCTGCCGGGCGGCGGAGATCTTCTGTTCTGCCGCCACCATGCCAAGTCTCATGACTCCAAGCTGCGCGAGATGGCGGTCGAGTACCACGACGAGACCGACAAACTCACCGTTTCCTGACACCTCCGTCAGATTTCCGAAAGGGCATGTCACGGCGCCGTGACGTGCCCTTTTTACTGCCCGGAGCACGGGTCGGCGAAGCGGGCGGGCCGCGACTGACCGGGTTCCGGGAGGGCGCCATCTCGCTGGCGGGCAGACTTCTGGGCCATCGTCCGGGTGCCGCGGGCCGGGCGGCACCCTACCAGGCCATACGGTGGCACTGTGGCCGTCAGCGGTAGTGGCCCGCCCACCTCGGTGGCGGATGACCGAGCACGCCGTGCCTCGGTTCTGCTGCGGCGGGCGGCGAGCGCCGGTGCCACACCCGGACTGGTGGCGCAGGCGCGCCCCCGCCCGGGGGGCGCGGGGGGCCAAGGTGGCCCCCCCGGCCAGTTGCCCCCGCGGGGCGGGGCCGCGGCGACCGCGCCGGCTACCCCACCCG
>NZ_JALKFW010000165.1:56664-66344 GCF_023243055.1 Frankia sp. AgPm24
GGGGGGGGGGGGGGGCGCGCGGGGGCCCCACCCCCGCCGGGGGGGCGCGGGCCCCCCGCGGCCGGGTGGCCGCGGAGGACAAGGTGCGCCGCAGCTCCATGTACCGACGTCTGGACGGGCAGCGGCAGCGGGTGCCCCGCCGTCCGTTCCGGCTCGCCCGGCGCACCATGTCCAACGCCTGGCGGCACCGGGTACTGGGTCTGGCGGCCGAGGCCGGCTTCTGGCAGCTGCTCTCGCTGCCACCCCTGCTGCTGTCGTTGCTCGGCGCCCTTGGCTATGTGGCCGAGGCGATCGGCCACAACTCCCTCGCCAGCATCCGCACCAGCATCCTCAGCGGTGCCGGCGACCTGCTCACCGAGTCCGTCGTCGACGAGGCGGTGCGCCCCACCGTCGACGAGGTGCTCTCCCGCGGCCGCCCGGATGTGATCTCCATCGGCTTCGTGCTGTCGTTGTGGACCGGTTCGACCGCCATGGCGACCTTCGTCAACACCATCACCATCGCCTACGGTCAGCGGGACCTGCGATCGGCGGTCCGCAGCCGGCTGGTGGCGCTGGGCCTGTTCATCGCACAGGTGACCAGCGGCGTGATAATCCTTCCGGCGCTGGTGCTCGGCCCGGAGATCATCTCCCACATCCTCGACGCCGAGCGGCACCCGGTCGTCGACCGCCTGCTGACCCTGCTGTTCTGGCCGGTGGTGGGTCTGGTCGCGCTGACCATGCTCACCTCGCTCTACCAACTGTCCCTGCCGGTGCGTCGCCGCTGGTGGCGAGCTCTGCCCGGAGCGTCCCTGGCACTGGTGTGCTGGCTGGTCGGCAGCTACCTGCTTCGGCTGTACCTGGAGTTCGTGTTCAGCCACGAGCTGGTGTACAGCTCGCTCGGTTCGCCGGTGGCGGCGCTGCTGTTCTTCTACATCACCGCCCTGGCCGTCCTGCTCGGCGCCGAGCTCAACGCCGCGCTGGACGAACGCCGCCGGCTCGAGGCCATCCCCGACCCCGACGCCGGCCCGGATGCCGACCCGGGCACCGGGTCCGGGCCGTCCGAACCGCCGATGGCGATCGGACCGACCCTTCCGTAACGATCAGTAGGTGCAGCCACCTGGTGCGGCACCGGCCGCCGGAGCGTCCGCGGCCACCACGGAGGCCGCGAGCGGACGCGTCCAGCCGACGGGCACGGCCGTGCGCGACCCCGTTCCCACGGCAGCCCCACCGGAACCGCCAGCCCCGGAACCACCGGGGACGACCGACAGTGCTCCCGTTGCGCCCTGTTCGGATGTCGAGCCACCGAAGGGCTTCAGAAACGTGGCGAGCGTGGCCGGATCGGGCAGCAGCACGCTCTGCCCCGCCCGGGTGGACGCCACCGCCGGCACTGTCGCGAAGACCACGCCACCGGAGCCGATGGACTGCATCCGCAGCGCCAGCAGGCGCAGATCCGCCAGCGACGTCCCGTCATCGAGGGTGAGCGCCGCGGTCGCCGCGTCCACCACGTTGATCATCCGGGACGGGTTGAGCAGCGTGTCACTGGACGAGATCCGCTTGAAGATCACGCCGAGGAACTGCTGCTGGCGACGAATCCGGTCGAGGTCGCTTTCCGGCAGGCCGTAGCGCTGTCGGACGAAGGCGAGCGCCTGGGCGCCGTCCAGCCGGTTCTCGCCGACCTGGCCGGAGAAGCCGGAGAAGCGGTCGTGCAGGTTGTCGAAGCCGCGGGCCTTCAACTCGTTCGGGAGCTCCCTGATACAGACGGTGACGCCACCCAGTGCGTCGGTCATGCCCTGAAAGCCAACGAAGTCGATCTGGACGTAGTGGTTGACCCGAATCCCGGTCAGCGTCTCGATCGTCGACACCAGCAGGGACGGCCCGCCATAGGAGAAGGCCGCGTTCAGCTTGGAGCGCTGCGCCGCGTGGTCGGTGCCGCGGGCGTCGGTGTACGCGGGGATGGTCACCCACAGGTCGCGCGGGAAGGAGATGAGCGTCGTGGAACCGTTCGCGTCCAGATGCGCGAGGATCGTCGTGTCCGAACGCTGACCGTCGGTCTGGCCGAAGGCTCCGTTCGTGCCGGCCCGTGAGTCGGACCCCACCAGCAGGATGTTCTGCGTTCCGCCGCCTGCCGGTGACGGACGGTCGACACCGGAACCAAAGCGCAGCGCCACGTGGCTCACCCGGCCGTCGTAGTGGCGCAGCACCGACCACCCGGCGGTCGCCAACACCAGCACCACCATGGCCATCGCCGCGGCGACAACGGTGACGACGCGGCGCACGCCGTCCAACCGCTGGGCGGGTTCGGCGGCGGGTTCGGGTTCACGCGTTCCGGGCCGGTCGACGACGGGCCGGTCGATCCTGGTCGGCGGGATCGCGCCGACCTGCCGGCTGGCGGGATACCGGTCGCCGTCGCCGACACGGCCATCCCAGCCGCGCTGGCCACCGCGGCCGTCCCGGTCGCCGCGCGCATCCGGGTACCGCCGGGTGGGCGGGCCGGCGGCCGGCGGGCGGCGTTGTGGCTGCCGCCCCGCGGGCCAGTTCTCGGCGGGCGGAACCCGGCGGGGGTCGCGTCCCCGCGGGGTGCGGGGGTCGCGTCCCCGCGGGGTGCGGGGAGCACGGTCACGCGCCCCGGGATCCCGGGGCGCCCCACCCCTGGGATCGGGCGCACCTCGGCCCGGGCGATCCCCTCGATCGGGCTCGGGCGGGTCATCCCGATCCGGCCGATGCGGAGGCCAGGTCATGGCTGCGTTTCCTCCCTCGCCGACCGGGCCTGCTCAGCTGAGCCGGTGGCCATCCGTACCGGTGCGGGCGGCGCCGGCACGGGCACCGACACCCTCGGTGCTGCGCTCGTTCGGCGGTGCCGGACCACGTACCAAGCGGCAGCGGACGAACGGAACACTCCAGGACACCTTCTCACCGATCCCGCGGCCAGGACACCATGTCCGCTGGGCCCGCCTGTCGCCTGACCGACGCAGGTGTGTCCGCCAGGCCAGATCGGCAACCTCCGGACCATCGCCCACGATCGGGCGGCGCTCTCCCACCACCAGCCCACGGCAACGGGAACCGCGTATGCGCGGCGATGGGACGATTCGTACCGAAAATGCAGCACCCTGCCATCCGGGGCGCGTCGACAGTTCCGACAACTAATATCGAGGACCAGATTTTCGCGGCACACCGGAACATCGTCCGCGCCGGAAGCCCACCCGTCCTCCCCCACCGCACCCACACCACACCCCACGGACACCAGTCAACAATTGGCGACAGATAGTAACGAGATGAGAGATTGCTCTGATCTCCGACAACCCGCCGCAGGTCCGTGTCCACCAACCCGTGGTCGCCGACCGAATTGTGTGCCCTCGCGAGCCAGGAAGTGCGGCCACCACGATCGCCGTGCACGTGAGCAGCCCCACTACCCAGGTAAGAGGAGCACTACCCCGGGAAGCCGCACCGCCCTACCGTTATCCGTATGAGTGGCCAGCCTGACGAAAGCACACCGGCGCAGCGCGGCACGGGGGTACCCGAGGCCGCCCCGACCGGACGTGACGAGAACACCAGCACCGCCAACGGAGCGGATTCGACATCATCTCCTGGCACCGGCCAGCCGGCCGTGGATCGCGATTGGGTGCCCGGCACCGGGCGGGAACCCGGTCAGGTCAGCCACGATGAGGAACCGCATGCGGCGTTCCAGCGATTTATGGCGACCAGCTGGGCCCCCCAGGACAACGCTCTGCCATCCCGCGATGACTGCGCTCCCTACGCGGCGAAACGCCGTGCCTTGTTGGGCACCTGGTTCCCGGCGGATGCGCTGGTGGTACCGACCGGCGGCCTGCGTGTCCGGGCAAACGACACGGATTATCCTTTCCGTCCGGGAAGCGACTTCTTCTGGCTGACAGGTTGTCATGAACCGGACGCGGTACTGGTTCTGCTACCGAACGCGGCCGGCGACCACCAGACGACGCTGTATGTCCCCGGCCGGTCGGACCGCTCCAGCTCCGCGTTCTACGCCGATCGCCGTTACGGCGAACTGTGGGTCGGGGCCCGGCCAGGGGTGCGCGAGACCCAGGCGGCCTTGGAGATCGAATGCCGGCCCCTGTCCGAACTCGGCGACGTCCTTGCCCGGCTGGCACCACGAAACACCAGGGTGTTGCGGGGAATCGACCCGCTCGTCGATCGCTCGGTACTGCGCTGGTCGGCGGACGGCTCGTCGGTCGATCGCGATGCCCAGCTCGCCCAGGTGCTTTCCGAGCTTCGTCTGGTCAAGGACGACTTCGAGCTCCTGGCCCTCGACGACGCCGTCGCGGCCACGGTGCGCGGCTTCACCGAGTGCGTGGGAGAAATCGGCCATGCGATGACGCTGCCAAACGGGGAACGCTGGCTGGAGGGCACCTTCTGGCGCCGGGCCCGCGTGGATGGCAACGACGTCGGATACGGCTCGATCGTCGCGTGCGGACATCATGCGACAACGCTGCACTGGGTCCGCGACGACGGACCGGTGCGGGCCGGTGAACTGGCCCTGCTGGACATGGGGGTGGAGGGGCGTTCCCTCTACACCGCCGACGTCACCCGTACGCTGCCGATCACCGGCCGGTTCACGCCCGTGCAGCGCAGGGTCTACGACGTCGTACTACGCGCGCAGCAGGCCGGGATCGAGGCGGTCCGGCCCGGGGCGTCGTTCCTGGATCCGCACCGGGCGGCTATGCGGGTCATCGCCACGGCACTCGAGGACTGGGGGCTGCTGCCGGGTGGGGCGCAGGCGTCGCTGTCCGACGATCCGCGGGCGCCGGGGGCCGGTCTGCACCGGCGGTACACCCTGCATTCCACCTCGCACATGCTGGGGCTGGACGTCCATGACTGCGCCCAGGCACGTGATGAGGCCTACCGGGAGGGGACGCTGGCCGCCGGGATGGTGCTCACCGTGGAGCCCGGCCTGTACTTCCAGCCGGACGATCTGACGGTCCCACCCGAGCTGCGTGGCATCGGGGTGCGTATAGAAGACGACATCCTGGTCACCGGCCATGGAAGCCGGAACATGTCGACCGCGCTTCCGCGAACAGCGGAAGAGGTCGAAAACTGGATGGGTCAGCACCTGCCGAACTGACGGAACGAACAGAGCCGGCGACAGCCCGCGTCAACCACCCGGGCGGCGGCACATTTTCCTGCCACACCGGCCGTTCCTGCCACACCGGTCGAGCCGGTGTGGCAGGAACACACCCTGGAAAACCTGACTGGCAGGTCCAGGGCCAGCGAGGCGCGCGACCCGCGGTCGAATACCGCGGGCGCGACGGGTACTACGAGGTCCACTGCTTCGAGCCTCGACCCGGAAAAGTGGGCAAGGCCGGGATCAGTGAGCCTTGTCGTACGCCTCGACGATGTTGGAGGCGATACGGCCACGGTCACTCACCGTGTATCCGTTGCTGCGCGCCCACTCACGAATGTCAGCGGTGCGGTCGGTTCCACCGGTACGCCGCGAAGCGGTACGCACGCCACGGCGGGTGCCCGCCGCGCGACCGCCGGAACGGCGTGCCGCGGTGACGAACGGAGCCAGGGACTCGCGCAACTTCGTCGCGTTCTTCTCCGACAGGTCGATCTCATACTGCGCACCGTCGAGTCCGAAGCGGACAGTCTCGTCGGCCTCTTCTCCACTGAGATCGTCAATCAACGAGACGATGGTCTTCTGAGCCATGCCACTCTCCTTCAGGTCAGCGAACCGCAGAACTCACGCGTCTAGTATTACCACGAGAACACCAGGAACTGTCACGCGTGGATGGACGGAGTCGCGAACTCGGGCCACCGAACACCAAGACACGGTCTTGCGCTCGGCGGTGTGGCGCTCGGAGTGCGCAACCCAAAGCCGGGCGCCAACGCCGGCCCGATAGGAAGTGATCATGTTCTGCGAATCACACCTTCCGCGCCGAAACGCGGACCGCAAGCGGACAGTTGGGCGACCGTCGACCGCCCGGCGAGCATGCCCGCCGACCTTGGGACACCGATCGTGTTCGTCTACCGACTCCCCGGACGATTGCCAGGCAATCGACGGCCATGAGCCGGTCGGTACTTTGGGGCGCCGGCGCCGGGAGGGGAACCGACCGGTACGAATGCCTTTGGAGATCGGCGCGGTGGATGAGTACGCCTGATTCCGGCGCGGACCCTATGCCTGCGCGCACGGAGGAGTACCCACGGACGTGGGTGTTGGACGCCGCGAACGTGATTGGCGCGGGCGCCGATGGCTGGTGGCGCGACCGGCCAGGTGCCGCCCGGCGGCTGCTGGCCGCCATTTCGGCGTGGATCGACAGCCCGCCCGGCGGGAGCGGATCGCCGCGGGTGCTTCCCACCCGGATCGTCGTTGTTCTGGAGGGCGCGGCCCGCGCCGGCCACCCGGCCGGTCCGGTCACCCGATCCACCGGCCCGGGCGACGCCAGCACCGGAAGTGACGTGACAGGTAGTGCGGACGTGACAGGTGGTGTGGACGTGACAGGTGGTGTGGACGTGACAGGTGGTGTGGTGGGGGCCGGCGGGAAATCCCCGACGGCTCCCGGGGCACGACCGATCCTCGAGGTCGTCCACGCGTCCGGTCACGGGGATGATGCCATCGTGGCCGCCGCCCGCGAGGCCGGCCCGGAGGTCCTGGTGACCACGTCCGACCGTGCCCTCGCCGAGCGGGTGCGGGCGTTCGGCGCCCGGACCCACGGTGCGCGGTGGCTACGCGACACGATCGGCCTGTGAACAGATCAGTCAGGACATATCAGGATTCTGACGGTCCCGGCGGACAGCGCCCGCGAGTTCACCGGGTATTCGCGACGGCCGGCCACGGAGCCCTGTACGACGTTCAACGCCGCGGGGAGCGCTACAAACCCTGGTATCGGTCAACTGGTGGCCATACGGCCTTGCTGGAGGCCTTTACCGCCATGGGAGCCGACGACTTCGGCAGGGGTGCGACCGGGCGGCTTCTGATCACCCGTGGTCAACCGGGTGTCCCGTCACGGTGATACCCGAGACATCGGGGCGGTCCCGCCGCCAGCCGCGCCGGCACCGAGCGGCGGCCACGGCGGTTCCCAGCCGGTGACGGCGCGATTCCCGGACGGCGACGGCACCACCGCGAGACGGTGCCGGCCCGGCTTCAGGGCCGCCGCAGGGCGGCTTCGGGTGGGGACCCGCAACGGCCTTCGGGGTGGGGACCGAGCGGCTCTCAGACGGCGGCGGAGACGGCTCGCCGACGCGACGGTGGGCCAGCCGTCAACCGGGCGGAATAACGCCCGGCGGCCACGGAGACGTCCAGGGGAATGCCGAAGCAGTCCGACAGTCGTGCCGCGGTGAGCACCTCGGCCACCGGCCCGGCGGCCCGGACCTGGCCGCCGCGGACCAGCAGGGCATGCGTGACCCCCACCGGAATCTCCTCGACGTGGTGGCTGACGAGCACCGAGACCGGGGCGGCGGGATCGGCGGCGAAACGGGTCAGCCGGCGCAGCAGCGCCTCCCGAGCACCGAGGTCGAGCCCGGAGGCCGGCTCGTCCAGCAGAAGCAGTTCGGGATCGGTCATCAGGGACCGGGCGATCAGCACCCGCTTGCGTTCGCCCTCGGACAGCGTGCCGAACCGCCGATCGCGTAGTTCCCGGCAACCGAACTGGGTGAGCAGCGTCGCGGCCCGGTCGAGATCGACCTGGTCGTACTCCTCATCGGCGCGGCCGAGCACCGACCAGCCCGCCGTGACCACCGCGTCGAGCACCCGCTCCTCGCGTGGAGGCGTCTCGACCAGCGCCGGACTCACCACACCGACCCGATAACGCAGGTCGAGCAGGTTCACGGTGCCCAGGCGGTGGCCGAACAGCTCCACCGAACCGGCGGTGGGAAAAAGCCGCCCGGAGGCGATCTGCAGCAGCGTTGTCTTGCCCGCCCCGTTGGGCCCGAGCACGACCCAACGTTGCCCGGCCGACACCTCCCAGCTCACGTCCCGCAGCAGGAAAGCCCCGTCGCGCACGACGTTGACGTGGTCAAGGCGCAGCACCGCGTCCGACATGACCCTCACGTTACGCGACCCGCTCCACCCCGCGGCGGCAGGTCAGCCCCGACCCCGCCACACCGGCCCGCGACCCCCGATCGGACCACCTGCCCGCGCCCGACCGGGCCGCCCAGCCAGGCTGTCAGCCGACTGCCGGGTCGACGAGATCGATCTCCGCCCACACCACCTTGCCGTCTGCGATCGGTCGCACGCCATGGCGCACGGCGAGCCGGGAGACCAGGTCAAGCCCGCGTCCGGCCTCGTCGTCGACGGCGGCGAGGCGCCGCCGGGGCAGCCGCCCACCGCCGTCCGCGACCTCGACGACCGCGCGCGACCCGAGCATCCGCAGCCGCACGCTCAGCGGCGGTCGACCGTGGCGAACCGCGTTGCTGGCCAGCTCCGAGAGCACCAGCACGACGACGTCCACGAGCTCCCGGTCGAGCCGGGACTCCTCCAGTGTCAGCCGGGCCTGGGCGCGAACGGCACGTAGCCCGTCCGGACCATCCACGTTGACGTCGAGCAGGGTGGGTCCGGCCACCGGGTCGGCGGTCAGCCGGGCGAACAGCAGCGCCACACCCGGATCGTCCGGCGCCGGCTGGCCACCGCGCCCCAGGCCAGCGCAGGCCGACTCGACCAGTGCGGCCAGCGCCATGTCGGCGCCATCACCCATGCGGGCCAGTACCGCGGCCAGATCCGACACCCCGGCGTCGGCGTCGCGTCCGCCCGCGCGGACCAGTCCGTCGGTGAACAGCGCGAGCAGATAGCCCTGGCCCAGTCGCACGGTGTACTCGGTGGGGTCGGCCGACACCCCGCTCTCGGCGCGAGCCGCGCCCAGCGGCCCACCGACGGCCATGTACAGCCGCGAGACCAGGCCGTCGGGTGCCACGACCAGCGGCGGCGGATGCCCCGCGCTGGCCAGTGTCAACACGCCCGTGTCCACCTCGGCGATCGCGTACAGGCAGGTGGCGGACTGCGCGTCCGGCGCGTCGGCGACCACCGCGTGCAGCAGGGCCAGCACCTCGCCTGGAGGAAGATCCAGCCGGGCGCCGGCCCGGGCGGCGGCTCGCAGCTGGCCCATCGTGGCGGTGGCCGCCACGCCCTGGCCGCGGGCCTCCCCGATGACCAGCGCGACCCGGCCGGCACCCAGATCGATCACGTCGGACCACTCGCCGCCGGCGTCGCCGTCCCCGCCGCCGGCCAGGTAGCGGGCCGCGACCTGCAACCCGGCGGGGTCGTTCGGGTGACCACCGCGCAGGGTGTCGCGCAGGCGGGCGGCGCCGCCGATCGCGGCCCGGTCACGCCCGAGGCGTTCCAGGGCCACGCCGGCGCGGGCCGCGAGCTCGCCGAGGAAGGCCAGGTCATCGTCGGTGTAGGGGGGTTGGGCCGCGGTGCGGGTGAGGGTGATGACCGCCGCGGTCCCCACCTGACCCGGCACCGCCAGTGCGACGGTGGTGTGCGCGTCGATCTGGCGCAGCCAGCGGGCCGTGTCGGCCGGTGGCTCCCAGTCGTCGGTGGCGTGGGTGACGATCCGTCCGGTGGCGGTCGCGGCGACCTCCCCCAGCGGGTGGGACGTCACGGCGAGCGCCGCCGTCCAGGCCGCCCGGGCCGCGTCGGCGCCCGCGCCCCCGCCGCGCGGCCCCCCCCCCCCCCCCCCCCCCCGGGGCCCCCCCCCCCCCCCCCCCCCCCCCCCCCCCCGGGGGCGTATACA
>NZ_JALKFW010000165.1:66354-84244 GCF_023243055.1 Frankia sp. AgPm24
CCCGGGGGGGGCCGGGCCGGGCGCGGCCGGCGGCCCCGCCCGCCGGGGCGGGGGCGGCGCGGGCGCCGGCGCCGGTCTCCACCAGCAGCGGCACCAGCCTGGGCGACACACCCCCCGGTGCGGTCGCCGCGCTCTCGGCGAAGGCCGCACCCCCGACCGGGGCCGCACCGGTTCCACGTGTGTCCGAGCTGGCATCCGCGGTGACCAGGTGGATCGCGCAGACCTCGGCGACCTCGGTGGCGAGCAGCCGTGCGAACGCGCGCAGGACCGTGCGGGCGTCGCCGGCGGCGGACACGGTCGCGGTGGCCCGGGTCAGCAGGTCCAGCCGGTCGTCGGCGGACTGGCGGGCCTCGCGTTCCGCCTGGGCGACATCGAGCGCACCATGTCCGGCCTCGGCGGCCACGGCGAGCCGGTCGTACGCGCCGGCCCGTTCGACCGCCCGGGCGGCGGCGGCCGCGACCGCGTTCAGGTAGGCCCGCTCGGCCGGGGTGAACGTCCGCGATGTCGGGAACCCGAAGGTGACCACGCCGATCGGCGCCCCCTCGGCGGGGACCAGCGGCAGCAGCGCCCAGGCCTGCTCACCGGTGGCCGCGACCGAGTCTGCCAGCCCGGACACGGGCCAGCGCTCGAGCAGTTCCTGCTGGTCGGACAGGAACAGCGCCCGGCCGCCGCGGACCACCTCGGCGATGGGATGCACCGCGCCCAGCGCGACATCCGGCCACGACCAGGCCCGGCTGCCACCGCCGGGTGGACGCAGAAAGCGCAGTTCGTCGTGGTCCGCGTCGATCAGGGCGACGCCACGCGCCTGCGCCTGCACGGCCTGGCCGCCGGCGTCGAGGATGGCGGTGACGACCTCGTCGACGGTGTCGGCACCGGCCAGCGCGACCGCGAACCGGCTGCCGGCCTCGAGGCGATCGTCGGTGGCCGCCACCTGCCGCGCGGCCTCGTCGGCCAGCCGCTGCGTCGCCGCCGCCTGATCTTCGGCGGCCTGCGCCCGTTGGCTGGCCGCGGCCGCCTGGTCGGCGGCCTGCTCGGCCTGGCGTTCGGCGGCCACCGCCCGGGATTCGGCGGTCCGCGCCCGTTCGTCGGACTGTTCGGCCCGCCGATCGGCGGCCTCCGCGCGACCGACCGCCGCCTCGGCGCGCTCGTCGGCGGCCTGCGCCCGTGTCTGCGCCTCCTGTACCCACTGGTCGGCCGAACTCGCCTGTTCGACGGCGGACCCGGCCTGCTCCTGGGCCGCGGCGAGCTGCGCCGCCGTCTCCTGGGCCTGGCGCCGCACGGTCTCCAGCTGCCGTTGCGCCTCGTCCACCTGTTCCTGGCTGGACGTCGCCTGCTCCTCGGCGACGCTCGCCCGCTGCTCGGCCGTGTCGGCCCGCTGCTCGGCGGTGTCGGCTCGCAGTTCGGCGGTGTCGGCCCGCAGTTCGGCGGCCTCGGCCCGGCTCTCAGCCGCGTCCGCCCGGCTTTCGGCCGTCTGTGCCCGCCCGAGTGCCGCCTCGGCCTGCTGGCTGGCCTCGGCGCGGCTGGCCTCGGCGGCCCGCGTCGCGCTGAGATCACGCACCAGCCCCAGCCATTCGACCGGACGGCTCTCACCCAGGGCCACCGGCAGCACCCGTGCCAGCATCGTGGGCGCCAAGGCCGACGTGGACGCCGAAGCCGACGGTGTCGGCCCGCCCGTGGACGCGGCGCCATCAGCGCCACCCGTGCCACCCGTGCCACCCGTGCCACCCGCGGCGGAGTCGTCCGGCCGTACCGGGGCGGGTGCCAGCCGGAACTCGGCCTCGAACGGGGCGCTCTGTTCGAGTGCGCGCTGCCAACGGCGGGCGACCTCGCCACGGTCGTCGGGATGCACACCCGCGAGCCATCCGGTGCCGGCGAGTTCGCCCGGATGCTGGCCGGTCACCGACCGCCAGGCGGGCAGATCCACGTCGAGGCCGCTCTGGGCGGTCGCGTGGAACACATCGCCCCCGCCGGATTCGGCCACCGCCCGGTAGCGGGCCTCGGCCTGCCCACGGTCGTGCTCGGCCGCCCGCACGCCGGTCACGTCCACCGCGACGAAGGCGAGCCCGACCGGGCCGAGCTGCGGATCGCTCACCGGGAACCAGCTGGCCGACCAGGTCCGCGTCGGCGCGCCCGCCCCACCGGCGACACCCACCTCCAGGTCGATCACCGCCTCGCCGCTGCGCAGGGCCCCGGCGACCAGCGCGTCAAGTTCCTGGCTGGTGTCACCGAGCACCTCGCTGACGGTGCGTCCCAGATGCTCACGGGCCGGGCGACGATCGAGGCGGGCCAGGGTGTCGTTGACCCGGACGAACCGGCCGGCCCGGTCCAGCAGCGCGAGCCCGACCGAGGCCCGGGCGAACAGGACGTCGAGCAGCGCGTACGCGGCGATGGCCGGGTCCACCGCACCGGCGCCGCTGGCCGCCGCCGTCCCCCGTCCCGGACCGCTCCCACCGGCACCACCCACACCACCCACACCAGCGACAGCGCCCACTGCCTGCCCACCAGCACCGAGGTCACCGCCGCCGAGGAGGTCAGCGCCGTCTCGCGACACCATCGGCCATCCCGGCGGCAGGACGGGCACCTCCCGACCACCGGCGCGGCCGGGCCCGGTAGGCGGCGAGGCGGACGACGAGGAGGCGGCGGGCGCCGCGGGCCCCCCCGCGGTGGTGCGCCCCCGCACCCCCCCCCCTACCTCCCTCCCGGCCTGCGGCACGGCGGCCGGGCGGGGCAGGCCGGCGACGAAAAAGCAGGTCACAGGTTCAGGCCGTTGGCCTTGTCGGTCAGCTTCTTGCCGATGATCGCGAGGATGGCGATGGCCGCGGCGATCAGCAGAGCGGTGATGACCATGAACTCGGTGGAGTAGCCCCCGTCGCGTCCCTCCTCGCGGCTGCGTTCCTCGAGTCGGCGCAGCCGTGCGGTGAGAGCCGCGGGGAGGCAGAGCAGCAGCGCGGTCGTTGTCACCCAGACGCCGAGGAGGCGGGCGCGGCTTCGGGGAAAGCGAGGCATGGGTGGCGCCTTTCGAGAGGTGAGGTCTACAAGCCGGTGAGCACTCGACTCACGGCCGGGTAGGCGATCATGAGGAGGAAGCCGGCGGTGAGCACGACGACGGGCAGACTCATGCGTTCGGTGGCCGCCGCCGCGTCGGCATCCGCATCAGCCAGACCGTGCAGGCGGATCGCATCGGCTTTGGCGGCGAGGCTGACCCGCACACGGGCGCCTTCACCGCCGGCGAGTTGGACGACCGCGGCGGCCTGGACGATGTCGGCGACGTCGTACCGTTCGCCGAGATCGGCCAGGGGCTGCCAGAGGGGTTCGCGGGTGAGCGCGGCGCGGTCCACCACGGCGCGCAGCAGTGTGAACGCCTCCCCGCCGCCGGTGTCCGCGGCGTCGGCCACGGCCTGTTCCAGCCCGGCACCACCGGCCATCGCGATCACCGTCAGGTCGAGGAACGCGGCGAAGGCGTGACGCAACGCGCGGCGCTTGCGGGTGGCGTCGGTGCGGACCGCCAGGTCGGGGCCGAGGAACAGGGCGGCGGCGACGGCGAGGGCCAGGGCGGCGGGCAGCGCGAACGGCAGGCGGATCCCGGCAACAGCGAAGACGAGGGTGAGGAGCGGGGGGAGGGCCAGGCCCACGAGACCGGAGGTGATTTTCTCCGCGAGATGGCCTGTCGGGTCCCGGCCCACGATCGTCAGATCCCGGCGGATCGTCGCGGGCAGCAGCCGGGGCGGGGCGAGCCGGACGGCCAGAGGCCGCCCCAGCCGGGCCGCCCACCCCTCCTCCATCCCAGGACGCGGTGCGGGTGCGGCGGGCGCGGCTGGGCTGGGAGACAGGGCTGCGAGGAGGTCGGCCAGGTCAGGGCGGGGAGGACGCAGCCCGGTCCAGGCCAGCCACAGGCCACCACCGACCCCCACACCGCAGGCAAGAGCGAGGATCATCCGCTACTCCGGGCGGCCGGGCCGGTCAGGATGCGGGGGTCACGGGTGATGCGACCCATCCGGGCGAGCCAGACGAACGCCGCCGCCCACAGCGCGCCGATGACCGCGAGGACCAGCTGCCCGGTGACCGTGCTGTAGGGGGCGACGAACGCGGGGCTGAACAGGACCAGCCCGCCGGCCATGACCAGCGTGGTGATCACAATGACGCGGGTGGAAGTACGAATCCGCGCCCGGGTCGCCGCGGCCCGCAGGCGCAGCGCCGCCTGGCCCCGCGCGGCCGTGGCGAGGCGGTCCAGCAGGTCACCGAGATGCCGGCCCTGGCCGGCGGCGGCGAACCGCAACGCCGCCGCGATCAGATCCGCGGCGGGATCATCCAGCTGATCGGCGAACACGTCGAGCGCGTCGGTCAGACGCGCACCGCCGGTCAGGGCGGCGGCGAGGGTGAGGACCTCGGCGCGGATCGGTGCGGGGGCGATCGGCGCGGTCGCGCGGATCGTCTGTTCCAACCC
Organism: Frankia sp. AgPm24; assembly: GCF_023243055.1. Lineage (NCBI taxonomy): Bacteria > Bacillati > Actinomycetota > Actinomycetes > Frankiales > Frankiaceae > Frankia > Frankia sp. AgPm24. The sequence goes on from NZ_JALKFW010000165.1 coordinate 70,799, forward strand.
GGCGCCGGCCGCCAACGTGTCACGCAGCATGTCCGCCCAGGACGCGAGTGCTTCGACCCGGGCGGTCTCGGCCGCACCCGCCTGCCCCTCAGCGAGCAGACTCGGGGCGGCCAGACAGGCCAGGGCGGCCAAGGCGGCGGCCACCGGCCAGCCCGTCACCACCCCCACCGTCAACCCGGCGCCCACCGCCGCGGCCAGGCGCACCGTGCGAGCCGGCGCCGACAACGTTCGCCGCCCACGCCGCGCCCGCAGCCGTACCCAGGCCGGTGTGCCCGCGGTGACCAGCAGCCACAGCCCGGCGGCGACACCGGTCCCGCAGCCGGCGGCCAGACCGATCCCGGCCGAGGGCACGCTCACCACGACGCTCCCGCCGGCACGCTGGCGTAGTAGGCGGCGAGGGCTGTGTCCACCGCGGCGGCGGTCTGCGCCCGCAACGGAGCGCCCGGTACCGCCGCCCCGTCCGGGCCGGGCCGCCACACCTCGTTCGAGGTGACCAGCAGCCCGTCGGCACCGGTCACCTCCCGCACACTCGAGATCACCCGCCGGCCCTGGGCCACGCTCATGTGCACGACGATGTGCACCGCGGCGGCGGTCAGCAGGTTCGTCGCCTCCATCGCCAACCCGTCGGCCTGCGCCGCATAGGCGGCGATCTTCGTGAACACTCCGCCCGAGGAGGAGGCGTGGATCGTGGCCAGGCTGCCATCGGTGCCCTGACTCATGGCCATCAGCATCGGCACGACCTCACCGCCGCGGACCTCCCCGACGATCACCCGGTCGGGGCTCATCCGCAGCGCCCAGCGCACCAGCTCCGCCAGCCCGATCGCGCCTTCGCCTTCCACGTTCGCCTCACGGGCCTGCATCGCGACCACGTCGTCGTGCAGCCCATCGCGGTCCAACCCCAGCTCGAGGGCATCCTCGATCGTGATGATCCGCTCGCTGGTCGGGACATCGGCGGCCAGCGCGCGGATCAGGGTCGTCTTCCCAATACCGGTCTCTCCGGCGACGAGGATGTTGCGTCGCGCCAGGACCAGCCCGCGCAGGAACGTCCGCAGCTCGGGCGAGATCGTGCCGAGCTCGACGAGCTGATCCAACGACACCCGCGGGTAGCGGTGCCGGCGGATCGCGATCACCGGCCGGGCGGTGACCGCCATCGCGGCGAACAACCGGGACCCGTCCGGTAGCTGCATCGACAACCCGGGCGACGCCCGGTCGAAGCGCCGCTCCTCCAACCCGGAGCGGGCGGCCACCGTGCGCACCAGCTCGATGAGCTCCTCGTCGGAAGCCGCGACCGGAGGCATCCGCATCCGCTGGCCGTCGAAGTAGCGGACCCAGACAACATCCGCCCCGTTGCAGTTGATGTTCTCGATCCGCGGGTCGTCCAACAACGGTTGCAGCCCACCCAGGCCGTACAGGCCGTCGAGCACCGCGCGGGTGACCTGCTCCTCCTCGACCGCGGTCAGCATCCGCTGGCCGGCGCCCAAGGTCTGTTCGGCGTGACGCCGCAGCATGTCCGCGACCAGCCCGGCCGCGAACGCCCGCTGATCCGCCACCCCCCAGCCGGCGCCTGCCCGCCCATCGCGGACCACCGCCGACAGTTCAGCGGCCACCCGCCCCCGGATCACCCCCACCAGCCCCGACAGCACCGCAGCGCCGCCCGTCACCGCCGCTCACCCCGATCCCGCCGCACAGACGTCGACGGCACCCATCCGCCCCCACCGCCTTCGCGAGACGGTGCACCTCCGGGCACCAGCACCGTCGCCGTCCTACTCACCGCCGCAGACCCGGCAGTCCCCACCGGTATCACCGGCACACCCAGCGGCGTCGCGGGCAGCGGAACCGGACGGGCCTCAAGCTCGGCGGCGAGCCGGCCCGCCACCTCACGACAGGCACGGGCCAACGGCGTATGCCCCGTCGCGCGCCGCCCACCGGGACGGCCAGCGATCCGCCGCGCACCCTGCGCGTCGTGCGGCAACACCCCGAGAACCGGCATACCCACCGACTCCGCGACCCGCTCGACCGGCCACCGCGGCTCCCCCACCAGCAGCAGCACACACTCCCGCCGGCCCGCCCCGGTCAACTGGGCCTCCCCCGCGACCACCCGGGCCAGTTCCGCCGGCACCGGACGCGCCAGCACCACCAGCACATCGGCTGCCCCCAGCAGCGGACCGGCCGGCGACGACGGGTCAAGCCGACCCACATCGACGACCACCGTCACGCTGTCCGCCGCCGCCCGCACCGCACCACCCCGGGCAAGGACCTCCACCGCGCCACGCGCCGCCGCCGCCTCTACCGGGGCGGCCACCACCTCCACCCCACCCGGCAACCGCTGCACATACCCCGACAACCCCGACCGACCTGAGCGGGCCTGCGCCGCCCACGCCACCAACCCCGCCGCAGGCAGCTCATACCAGCCGAGCACATCCCCACCCGCGGGATCAGCCTCCACCGCCACCACCGGCGCCCCACCCGGACGCATCGGCCACCCCGCCGCCAACCCCAACGACGCGGTCGTGACCCCCGGCGACCCCTTCACCGACCCGATCACGATCAGCCCGCTCACCGCGGCCCCCGCAGCACCAACGCCACCTGCCCACCCGCCGCCGCCCGCCCCACCCGCTCCGCATCCACAGACCCGACCTGCACCGAGACCACCAGCCCACCCGACCCCACAGGCCCCGGTTCCACCGCCACCACGACCCCGTCCACCGACGACCCCGACTCCACCACCGCCACACCCCCGGCCGCATCAGACGAATCCGTGGCATCCGAGGTCAGCAGGACTGTGACCGGATCACCCGCCGCCAACCCCAGCGGAAACGCCCCCGGCTTCACGCTCGCGCCGACCAGCCGCGCGTCCGGCGGCAGCAACCGCCGACCCACCGACCCCGCAGACAGCAAGGTCCCCGCCGACAGCGTCACCGCCGCCGGCCGGCCCACCACCTGCCCCGCCTCCCCAGCCGGCACCACCTCCACCGCCGGATCCACCACCACCGACACCGCCCGCACATCCCCCACCTCCAGCACCTGACCCGGAGGCACCGCCCGCGTCACCATCAACACCTCCCGCCGGCCCTCCCGACGACCCCCCACCACCACGAACAGCGCCACACACACCACCACCAGCACCACACCCACCAGCGCCCGCCATCCACCCCGCCGCCCCCGGCCCCGGCCCCGGCCCTCCAAGCGGAACCGCTCCTCGCCCGCCGGCCGGGCCACCGCCGCCGTACTCACCGCGCACCGCCCGGCGCCGGCACCACCAGCGCCTGCGACTCATCCACCGCCACGGACACCACCGACTGCGACGTCACATCCGGCACAACCCCTTGCTGGCCAGCACCTGCCCACCCCACCTGCCACCGCACCGTCACCCGCACCGGAAACCGTCCGTCCACCTCCCGCGCCGACGAACGGGAAAACACCCACCCGCAATCCGGTGACGCCGTCGCCGGATCATCCACATCTGGTCGAAACGCAGTCCCCGGCCCTGCGCACTCCACCGCGCCCCCATCCCCGAAATTCCAGCGAACCTCCTGCGGACGAGCCGTGGCCGTCACTGACACCCCCGGCACCGCCGCCGTCGCCGACACCGGACCCCACGCCCCCGCCAGCCACAGCCACACCGGCACCCCGACCAGCTGCGGTACACCCAAACCCGGCGACATCGCCAGCTGCGGTGTCGGCATCACCAGCTTCTTCACCGCCAACTGCGCCACCGCAGCAGGAGAAGGAGCGGCTTCCGCGTCCGGCAACCAGACCACATCAAAGGTCGCGCCGTCCTGACACGACTTCCAATACCATGATCCCGCAACTCCGGGTTTTACCTCCTCGGCCGCAATATCAGGCGCCGCCTCAAAGTCGGTCGCCGCCCGATAGCGACAACCATCGCCGCCCGACCAGCCCTGCCGGGTGGCCAAACAGGCCAGAACGTTACTGCCGGACGACGGGCAGGACGGAAGCTCGGCAGTCGCAGAAGACACCGCTGCACCTGCGAGGGGCGCCGCGTGAGGCACCGCAGCCTGGCCGGTCGTACCCGCCCAGACCGAACATCCTCGATCAGTATCCGCACACAGAGTCGAGCCAAAAGGATCAGCAGATGCCCCACCTGCGAACACACACAAAACAAACACCTCAAGCACCGACATCAATGCAATCCTGGCTAGCATGTGCCGACATCCTGAATGACGAGCTGGTCGACCTTCCAGACGCCATCCTTTTTCAAAGCAAGAGCCTGCACCGAGTGCCGCCCCCCAGGCTGATCGTTCTGCAACTCGCCATTCGACAGGTAGCTCAACCAGGACGTGGCGTCGACACAGTCACCGACAGTCGCACGTTCGGGAGATTCTTCGGGAGTCATCGCAGTAACCCTCGGCGAGATCACCGGATTTCCCTGTGAATGCAACCCAGATTCTCGGTCCTTATATATTCCCTTATAGATGAGGGACAGTGCTCGGCCGCTCGCGTGCTTCTCGAGGCGGGTATTCTGATAGTCGCCGGTAGCAGCCATCGCGACCCAGTCGTCAAACATACTTCTATAAGCGGCGAGAACCGCAGCCGCAGGCGTTGTGGCGACCGATGCACTCGGAGACGCCGCCGATGGCGAGGCCTGCCGCGACGACAAAGCAGAGGACTCCTGCGCGGCGCGAGTACCCCCGTCGCAGCCCACGATCAACACGCCGGCCGCCGCCACAAGCAGCGTCCAGTCGCGCGCCCATCCGCCCGCCGATCGCTTCACCCAGTCCGTGACCCGTCTGTGACCCCGTGCCAACACTCCGACCGCAGTGTTGTAACCCCATAACCCCAGGTCACAGCAACGAGACAAGCATCATAACGAAATGAAGATTAATAATCTATATAATACGCACTTCGAACAAGATTGACTACAAAAAGTAACAAGATGCCCGGGCGGTGCCGTGGGGCAGCGCCCACCTACCCCACATGCCCTATAACCGCGCAGGCATAAGGGGTCTCGCTTGATCGTCGGGACGCGCGGCATCCCCACGCCATGGGAGCGCGGGAGTCGACACCAGGTGGCTCGTACACGGAGAGTCTCAATCCAGGAATCGATCTCGCCCGCTTCTGCGCGACGGCTCCCAGCAACAAACGGAAAACTTTCCGCCACTCAGGCGGCAGACCGAGCACCGGCGAAGAGGCTCCACGGCGTCAACATGCCACTGATCCCGGCTGCCTCACCGCCTGGGAAGCCAGAAGGGCGCGCTCCAGATCCAATTGGAACGCCGACCCATGGCCAGCTCCGATGGATCATGGAAGGGCAGGCTCCGCCTCTACCCGTTCGTCTGGGCGGGTGCATCAGGGCAGTGTGCGTATCCACCGGTCTCGTCCGGGCTGAAGGCGGTAGCCGCAGGCCTGGTAGGTGGCGTAGGCCTGGGGGTTGTCGTCCTCGACCATCGCGTCGGCCAGCATCGCCCCAAGGGAGTCGAAGCGGGTGTGCGCGGCGTTCAGGAGGGCCTGGGCCACGCCGCGGCGGCGGTGTTCGGGGGCGACGGCGAGCCGGTAGACGTGGCCGCGCCGTCCGTCCCAGCACGCCAGGACGCGGCACACTAGAGGAGCCTCCGAGCGTGATGCCCGGAGGCTCCGTTGGGGGTAGCGGCTGTGTCAGCCGATCTCTCTACGCCCGCCGATGGCTGATCGGCACCCGCTTCGGGCCTGCGCACGCTTGAGAGTCATGGTTTGGTGAGGGCGCAGACGGCAAGCACAAGGGCGTCGACAAGCTGTTCGTGGAGCGCGTCGGGGAGGTGGCCGCTGCCAAGCCCGGAGCGCCGTTGTGTTTCGGTGAAGAGGGCCAGCTGGTCGTCGCGTAGGTGGCTGCGGGCGGCTTGGTGGTTGAGGAGATCGCGGGCGGCGTACGCGTCGCCGCTGCGCAGGGCGCTGCTGATGATCGTGCCGAGTGCGGGGCGCAGGTGCTGGGATGTGCCCGCGAGGTCGAGGAGACACAGGCCGAGCTGCGTGTGGAAGCTGCTGTGCCCAGGCGGGTCGGACATCGAGAGTTCACTGACCATGTTCCAGCCGTCGCCAGCGGCCTCGCGACCTGTGAGGTGGTCGTGGAGGAGGCGGAGGCAGGTGGCGACGGCCTGTTCCCAGGGCTGGGTGATCGCTGTGGAGGCGAGGATCTGCTCGGCGGCGTGATGGTCTTGACGAGCGTGGTGGGCGAGGATCGCGGTCTGGCGGCCATCGAGGAGGCGCTGTCCGATACCTCTGTGACGGTGAAGGTGGTCGAGGGCTTCGGTCCAGCGGCCGGTGCGGGTCAGAGCACGGGTTCCGTCGGCGAGCAGGACGGTCCACAGCCAGCTAACGACCTGGGGATGGTCAGCTGGGGTGACGAAGTCATTGAAGGCGAGGGTTCGGCCATCAAGGGTGGCCTCGGTCTTCGCTGCGACGGCGCTGTAGAGCGTGGCGAGGAGGCGGTAGGCGCCGAGACCATCCCCTGTGCGCAGCCGCAGCCGGGCTAGATTGATCAAGGGTTGGAGGGCGAGTTTCGCCGTTGCCCCGCCGAGAGGGCGGCGGAACGGAAGCGTGTCGACTTGGCGCCAGCAGAGGCTGTGGGCGAGGTCAGGTAATCCGCAGTCGCTGGCAATCAGCGCTGCCAGGTTGTGGGCTTCGCCGGCGCGCAGAAGTGCGTTGTCGCCGCCCTCAGCAGCCTTGGCGGCGAGGGCGGCGACATGGGCGATCCGGGCGTCGAGGGCTGGGCAGGATGGCCGGTCACGGGGGACGAGGGGAAACCGTGGTGCGACGAGAGTGAACATCGTGGGTGCCACATCCGTCGACGTGGTGAGGGCCATCGGGTCGCGCCTCTTCTCAGGGCTGCCAGCGGACGGTGAGTCGGCTGTTCGGCCGGTCGATGCGGTGTCCTGCGACGGTCTGGTCCTCCGGGGTGTCTGCGGCATGGGCGGTGACGACAGGTTCGGCGGGTCCTTCTTTGCGCCACTGGTGCAGCAGGCCGGTGAGGTGCTCGGCGAGGGTGGCCGCGCGGGGTCCATGGGCGGTGACGCCGAGTTCGTCGGTGTCGGGCGCGAGGGGACGCAGCGTGATGTAGGCGATGGTGGTCCCATCGTGGATCGTGGCCCCTGCCCAGCGTCGCGTCGGAGTGAGCTGGCCGTCGTTGCAGATGGTGGTGTCCACGGCGAGGCGGCCGAACCGAGCGCCGGCGGTGAGGAGCCACAGGTCGAGGTGCGCGGTCGGTTCGCCGTCGTGGATCGTCAGCCCGGTCCACAGGCTGTGGGCCGGGCTGGCCGCCGCGGCCCGCAACGCCGTCTCGTCGACGGGGTCGTGGTCATCGACGCGCAGAGCAACGCCGTCCGCGAGGGTCAACACGTGCCCGGTGTGGGCGTCGGTGCCACGCAGGGGGACGAACCCGCAGACGAGCGCCGAGCGGCTGACCAGCCGGCCCGGCTCGACCGCGTCGAGTGGGAGGGAGCGGGTGAGGCCGCTTCCGTGGAGACGGAGGGGCACGACGATGCGGCCAGCGGGGGCGAGCTGGTCCCACCAGCCCTTGGCCAGGTCCCAGGCCCCAGCCGTGATCACGATCCGATCGTAGGGCGCCCCGCCCGGGTGGCCCGCCGCACCATCCCCATGGACAACGTCCACGCGCTCGTAACCGGCTGTGGCCAGCGCGGTGCGCGCACCTGCGGCGAGTTCCTCGTCGATCTCGATGGTGGTCACCTGGCCGGTCGGGCTGGTGAGCTCGGCGAGGAGCGCGGCGTTGATGCCGGTGGCAGTGCCGATCTCCAGGACGCGGTGGCCGGGTTGGACGTCGGCCTGTTCGAGCATGGCGGCAACGAGGCTGGGTTGCGAGGCCGAGGACAGCGCGGTGCCGTCGGGGGCGCGGCGGGTAACGACGACCTGTGGCGCGTAGGCGGTTGCCAGGTCGACGTCGGGCAGGAACAGGTGTCGCGGGACCGTACGGAACGCGGCTTCGACCTGGGCGGTTCGGAACGTGCCCCAGCGATGGATGTCGGCGACCAGGTCGTCGCGGAGCTGCTCGGGGGTGCGGGTGGTCATCGTGGTCACCGTTCGTCAGGGATCAGGCCGAGGTCATCGAAGATGATGTCGGCGGCGGTGTGGGCAAGCTGCGCCTGGTCGGAGGCGGGGATGCCGAGACGGTTCCAGGCGAACAGGATGTGATGGGCGAGAACCGCGCGCAGGCCGCGGGTGAGCTGACCCTGGTCGGCGAGGCTCGCCAGTGACCGACCAGCGTGCCGGAACGCCGCAGGCCATGCCGGTAGCGCTTCGAGGGGCTGCAATGTGCGGGCGGCGAGAAGTTGCCGGACAGCGGTTCGGGTAGCCGATGCGGCGTCGGACTGCCGTGCGCCGGCCTGGCGAGTGCGGCGGTGACCGGCGACGCGGGTCCAGACATCACCCTGTTCGTAGTAGTCCTGGCCAGCGGCGTTCAGCAACGCCGCGGCGAGCACGAGTCCGATCTCGGCCCGATGCTCAGGGCAGGCTCGGCCAAGGTGCGCGAGGACGTTGTGGCTGTCGTGGTGGAAGAGCAGATGCGCGACGTCCATGCCGGCGGGGCCGCCGAAGGCATGGATCTCAGGCTCGTAAACGGCGGGCGCCCAGCGGTAGACCGCGTCGCCATCGAGCACGCCGCGGAGCCTGCCATCGCCGAACTCCGCAGGGTTGTGCCCACCGCGGCCGGGGCGCCAGCGGAGCCGCCAGGAGGCTGCCTTCCTGGTGAACCACCACAGGCTGATCCCGTCTGTCCGCTCAGCTGCGGTCAGCAGTCGTGCCAGCTGGGAGACTCCCAGACGTTCAGCGGCCCGCCAGTCCTGGCACCACACCGTCACTGCGCACCAGGCGGACTCGGTGTCGGAAATGCTCATGGGCTGTCTCCCGCGCGCGGGGCCGGCAGGGCCGGAGGAAGGTCGAGTAGGAGCGCGGTCTCCCAGACGGCGCCGGTGTCGGTCATGAGGGCGTGCAGGACCGCGGCTATGCCTGCCGAGCCGTCGATGAGGCCGGTGAGCCGCCAGCCTGTGCCGTGCGCTGTATCGAGGCTGTGGAGAAGCTGGTCGACCAGGCCGGGGAGGTGACTGCCGACCTGGTGGGAGCGGGCGTCGGTGGCGGCGCAGCGGACGGTGGCGACCAGGCCCGCCCAGCCGTGGCAGATCGCCGGGTCGACGAACCGGGCGAGCTGGGCGGGGTTCGTGAGGCAGGCAATGAGAGCGTCCTCGGCACGCTGTTGCCGGGTGGGGTCAGCCAGGGCGATGGCTGCGAGCTGCTGGGCGCGGGCCAGGCCGGGAGTGCCGTAACACCAGGACGCGCGTCCCGGGCCGGGCTGGGTCGGTCTACCCGCCAGCAGGTCATGGGCGGTGATCCGTTCAGGCCACCATGGCCCGGCGGGGCCGTCCTGGCGCCAGACGTCCAGCCAGCGGCAGATCCAGTCGAGGGCCATGGTGTGGCCAGGGACGAGGATTCCGCGGCGGTGGGTGAGCGCCAGCAGGGCAAGCGGACCCGCGATGCCGTGGGCCATGCCCAGGTCGGCATGCCCGCCCGCGAAAGGGCCGGGCGGTGCGGTGGTGGGGACGTCGATGGTCCACCAGCCGGGCGCGGCCAGCCCGGCTGTGTCCGTGGCAGGCACTGGTTCGGTGAGCCGGACGAGGTAGGCCAGGATCTGGCGGAGCTGCTCGCTATCGGGGTCGCGGACCGCGAGGTACGCGCCGAGCCCGGTCAGGCCTCGGACCAGGTCGAATTCCGCGCGTACCGGTCGCTCTCCCGCCTCTATCCGTGCGTGGGCCGCCGTGAGCCGGCGTTCGACCAGTCTTTCGACAGCGGCATGGAGGCGCTGGGCCGCGTGCTGGTGGCGGCCGGGTGGCGCCGCCGCCGTCAGTGCGAGCGCGAGTGCCGGGGCGCCGAACCACAGGCCGGCACTCGACCCGGCGGAAAGATCTTCGCTGGCGGCGGCTGTCAGCCAGCCGTCGGCGGTGTCCCAGTCGCCATGGCAGGAGCTGGCGCGCACGCCATGGAGAAGCGCGACGCCGGCCGCCCCCTCGGCCAGCGACTGGCCCTGCCAACGGGGGCTGCTGGGGCTGCGGTCGTTGCCTGTCTCGGGCGGCGGTGACACGGCCAGCGCGTCGGCCAGCCGGGCGGCAATGGTCGCCGTGCGGGGGCGCGGATCTCCAACCACGGTTATGAGGCTTCCGTTCCAGCCGGGGCGAGACGGGCCTGCTGGTCGGTGTTGTGCCAGGCAAGGGCGACCGCGCGGGCGAGTCGGTGACAGGCACGCTCCGCCGCGGAGTCGATGCCGTGGGCACGGACGTAGTGCAGATGCAGCAGCGACCCCAGCACCTCGCTGTGATCCGGCCGGCCCGGTGATGCGGCGAGCTGGGCCGCATATCGTTCGGCGGCCCGGCGCCGGGCGTCCCAGGCATCGCACACCGCTGCCGGAAGCCGCAGGACCGCGCTGCCGGGAGCGGAGCCGCCACGATCTGCTCGGGACAACGCGATGGCCTGGCGCAGCACCGGCCGATGAGCTGGCACCCCGGAGGCCCGCCGATTGTCCAGAAGCCACCGCATTCCCGCGTGCCTGTCGCCGATCAGTGCGCAGGTCAGGTCGACCATGCTGACCGCTGTCAGAGCCGCAGGGTGCAGCGCCCGGTTGGCGGCCTGGGCGACCAGGTGGGCGACGACGGCGGCAGAGTCGGCGGCGAACAGGTTCTCAGCTGCGGCGAGCGCTTCGCCTGCGCCGTACCGGGCCGTCTCAGGATGGTAGGTGTCGAGCACCAGATCTCCGATGAGACGCCGCGCCCGCAGCTGCTCCGCCCAGACACCGACCCGGGCTACGGCTCGCCCGTAGCTCTCGGGGCCATCCTGGGCGTCCGGTGCGAGACGGATCCGCAGGCGTAGATGGGGCGTGGGGTCGCGGTACCTGATGAACCACCACGGCGCAGGCACGTCCCCGGTGTCGAGCAGCGCGGGCAGGTGGCCGGTGAGGATCGTGTCGACCACGTCCGGATGGCAGTACAGCTTCGCGAAGAGCACCGTCGACCCTGGCAGGATCCCGGAGGCCGCGTCGGTCACCGTCATCGGACCGGATGCCGTCACCACGGCTGGTGCCCGATGCGGGGCGGCGGTAGTCGCGACCGGGAACACGATCTCGTGGGCTCGACCGCCGGCCCAGCCGTAGTCATCGGGATGTGGCGCTTCGGAGAGGCTGACAGCACCGTTGGCACCGGCGAGTTCAGCACGCAGCAGGTCGCGATCCAACCGTTCGTCGAGGTCCAGCCGCAGCCGCACATCCGCCCGGCCGGTACTCACCCACTGGGGCAGTCCTGATCGCTGCCGGAGCCGCCCGAGCGCGTCAGCCCATTCCTGGTCGGTCTCCTGCGGGCCGGGGAGATCGGAAGGATGGACGCGCCAGCGGGCCGGTGCCAGAACCGTGTGACCATGGCGAACCCGCGGCAGGAACGGGAGACAACCCGCTGGACCCCACGAGAACGGGGCAACGGTCCCGGCGCCAGCGCGGGGCAGTTCGTGTAACAGCCGCGCGAGCGGTGGGAAGGTCTGTCGGGCCGCCGCGTGCGTCAGCAACGGTTCGACGACGGAGCGGCGGGAGAGCGACACCAGGTAGAGCCGCGCGCTGTCTGCCGTGACCGCCAGGTCCGTCCACGGGATCCGGCCGTGCTGGCGCTCGCGGTGCTCGGCGAGCGAGATCCAGTCCGCCAGAATGTGGGGAGCGCGGGTGACGTTCTCTAACCGGGCATGTCCCGGGGGAAACGACAGCTGCGCTGCCACCGCGCCGTCGACCACCGTGGGTAGCTGGCGAAACGCACCCACCATCCGGTGACGGTCTGCGTCGGGGAGCAGATCGAGGAATCTGCCGCTCATGGCGGTCGCGGTCCGGCTGACACCCGTGACTAACAGGGTGAACGCGCCTTGGCGCAGGCTCGCCGCCGATGGTGCCAGGACCTCGACGCAGATCTCGACGTGTGGTTCCGCCCAGGACCCGTCCGCCGGCGCGGACACGGCGTCGAGGGCGGCGGTGTCCAGCACGATTTCCTGTCGGCCGTCGAGCGCCGCGCGCTGAGTGAGCTGCAGCAGGAGCTCGTCACGGAGCGGCACGCTGTCGGCAGGCTCTATCTCTGCCGGGCCGAAGTGGGCTGGGTAGCCCAGGCCGACCACCGGGTCAACCAGTTGATCAACTCGTACCAGTGCCGACTCACCGAACGTGTCGATGAATCTGCGGTGGTACTCACGCCAGGACGGGTTGCCAGCCGGATGCGGAGTCATCCGCAGCAGCGCTCCGGCCGCCTTAGCGGCCTCCGTCGCCACCACCTCCGGCACCGTCACCGTGCAGTCCAGCCGCAGATCAACCGCGAGTGGCTGCTCGACCACCGAGCACACCGCCCGCATTCGCTCACGAACGGCCACCAGACGTGGCTGCGGCACCGAACCGTCCAGACCGCGTGCTCCCACGAGGTCGGCCTGGACCAGTCGAAGGTCTTCGACGAGAGCCGCTGAGGAAGCGACGAAGCTGTCATCGGACCCGTGCGTGGTGACTGGCACGCCCGAGTCCTCGATGCCCGTCAGCGTGCCGAGAATGTGCGCGACGACGTCCGTGCACGTCGCAGGTGGCCGCAGGTTGCTCACGAGAACGCCGTACGTCAGTAGCTGGGCCAGCATCGCCTCTACGCCAGGGCGAGGAAGACCGAACGTTGTTCCCACCACATCAACAAGATCGGAAAACTGGACAGGCGCCGCCGCGCACGCCACTGCCGTCTGAACTGCTCGGCTGTGACGGATCGACACCTCGGCGGGCAGGAAGGCCTCTGTTGGCGGGTGAGCATGCGGGCGCCAGGGAAGCACCAGCCGGCCGCCGCGGACCAGAGCCAGGTCGTTGGCCACCACGGTCAGCGCCGCGCGGATACCGCCTATGGATTCCAACCGGGCGACGACCGCAGCGAGCCACACTGAATCCGCCCGCGGGTAGAGCCGATCAGCATCAATCCATCGCAGCGCGGACTCGCTGCCCAACCGCACCGGGGCCACGCCGGAGAACAAGCCGAACGGGGTCGCGCGCCGGTTCATGCGCACCAAATAGCGCGCCACTGCCAGCCCCAGCCGGCGCGCCCGCCGCGCGGGCGGTTTTTCCCCACGGCACGCATCCTCGATGCTGGCGGCCAGCGCCGGGCTCGCGATCGCTACGGCGAGGGCGATGGCTGGATGGGACCAGACCTCGGCCAGCCAGGTGCACCAGCGCACCGCGTCGTCACAGTCCCCGCCGGGCCAGGCCTTCGAGGTCATCGCCTTCGCTGACTCGTCCGACAGGGCAGCAGTACGGAACAGCGCGGCGTCGAGTGGCGCGTAGAGCAGCGGACTGTGCCGGGAGTCCACAGCATCGCCTCCGTCTGGTGAGCAGCGGTCCATGGCGCGGCACACGTGCCGGGGGGGGGGGGGGGGGGGGGGGGGGGGGCGGGGGGCCCCGCCCCC